>JAOUPJ010000064.1 GCA_029879945.1 Gammaproteobacteria bacterium | reverse complement strand
AATTCCCCCTGCTTTCTCAATTCCCGTTTCAGAATCTTGCCGGCGGCATTCTTGGGCAGCATGTCAATAAAATGGAATTTTTTCGGTACTTGATGGCGGCCCAGCCGTTCACGACAAAAGGCCCGCATTCCTGCAGTGTCTGCTTCCCCGCCATCTTTAAGAACAATGTACGCCACCGGCACCTCTCCATGGCGCTCGTCCGGCTCTCCCACCACGGCCGCTTCTTGTATTACGGGATTTTCATACAAGACTTCCTCGATCATACGAGGATAGATGTTCATGCCGTTCACAATGATCATGTCCTTGATGCGATCCACGATATAGAAATATCCGTCTTCATCCCGGTAACCCAGATCCCCTGTGCGTAACCAGTCTCCGTAAAAGGTCTTGGCCGTCTCCTCGGGAAGATTGTAATAGCCCTTCATTACACTCGGCGCCCGCACACAGATTTCACCCATTTCATTATCGGCGACAGGCTTCGCCGAAGAATCCAGTATGGCCATTTCCACTCGGGAAACTGGCAACCCCACGGAAGCGGGTTTGCGGACACCATCCACCGGGTTGACGCAAGTAACCGGGGAACATTCGGTAGGCCCATCCCCTTCAAGCAGAGGGAAGCCAAACCGTTCCTCGAAACGTTGCATCAAGGCCTGAGGCATGGCCGAGCCACCGGATATGCCGAATTTTATGGTCTTGAATTTACTCACATGCTCTTCCGGCATATTCATCAAAACGTTATACATACTAGGAACCGCCATAAAGACTGTCGCCTTGTTTTCCGCAATGGTATCCGCCACCAGCACAGGGTCAAACTTGGGAACGGGGAACAGGGTCAGACCATGGAGTATGGGCATCAACATCCCGACAGTGGACGCAAAGGCATGAAACATGGGCAATACCACCAGGAAGCTGTCTTCCCCCGGCGTGAGTTTCAAGGACTCTTTGACACTCGTGGTATTGGAGGCCAAATTGGTATGGCTCAGCATCACACCCTTGGGCCGACCGGTGGTACCGGATGTATAGAGAATGGAGACCACGTCTTCATCCGGGTCCACCTGAACTGCAGGCACTTCCACGCCCGGGCGCAGGAACTCCGGCCAAGGGCAGTCTGCTGGGTCAGCCTTTTGGGAACCAATGGCGACCGCAAACTGGATACTTGGGGTCTCCGGACGAAAACTTTGCACATTGGCGAGAAAGGCCTCGTGGTAGATCAAGCCTTTGACCTGGGCGTCATTTAGAATAAAGCTAATTTCCCGGGGATTGAGCAATAAATTGATAGGGACCACGGTTGCACCGGTTTTCACGATGCCCATGTAGGCAAAGGCAAACAGGTCAGAATTGACGCAGTAGAGGGCTACCTTGTCTCCCTTGCTGATGCCTAGTTCAATCAGGCCTGCGGCGACCGCGTCCGATTTCTCATCAAACTCCTTAAAATTCGTGGACTTAGCCATAAATCGTAGCACCGTGTGTTGTGGAAATTGCGCTACGGTGGCTTTGAGTAAGGAAACAATGCTTTTTCGGACGGCGCCTTCGGACATCTCTTTCTCCCTGTTATTTATCCTCAGATCGAGGCCCCACATTACGAAATTTTGTGGATTTAGGCAATCTTCCAACTTGCCATTAAACTTGCTGTACATGGCAAAAAACCGTATACTTTCGCGCCTTCGTCCATGCGGTGTCTGATATTCCACCAGATGGCGGCATGGCACACACGTTGAATATAGAGGTAGATAAGATGAAAGCCGACATTCATCCAAATTATTCCGAAATTACGGTAAATTGCAGCTGTGGCAACACTTTCACAACACGCTCTACAAGCGGTAAGGACTTGAACCTGGATGTTTGTTCGCAATGTCATCCTTTTTACACAGGCAAGCAAAAAATCGTTGACACCGCAGGTCGTGTCGACAAATTCCGTCAAAAGTACGGAAAGAAATAGTTCTGCAAGATTTGAAAGTGGGCCATTCTCTTATTGGCCCACCTATTCCTTCCCTCTCCTTATTTTTCTAATTCTGCTCTTCTGCGGAGAGGCCCATGCACAAAGCCTTTGCTCATCCACCTCGTACCATGAAAAAGTTGAGTTTGGCGAGGTCGTTGACGGCAATACCATCAGCAATAAAGACGGAGACCTAATTCGTTTCATCGGTACCGTCGCGCCCGAGGCAGGAAAGCAGGGCTTTCCCGACGCACCCTTTGCCCAACAAACAATTAGCGAACTCAAAAAAAAGTTTGCAAACGTATCTTATATCTTATTGAGACGAGATAATTTCAGACGGGACAATCGCCAACAAAGACTGGCGCATGTCTTTTTGCCCGACGAAACCAATGTCAATGCCTGGCTACTCAATGAAGGGCTGGCTGCATACGTCCCAACTCCACCCAATCTTTGGAAATCTCGCTGCTATAAACAGGCAGCGGACCAAGCCCAAAGTGAGGGCAAAGGGATGTGGGGACTGGAACGCTACCGCGCCCATGACCCTGAAGAAATTGACCAAGGCTTTAGAGGCCTGTATACAGTGGAAGGCAGAGTCAAGAGAATCACGAGTAACCGACGAGGGGTGTGGTTGTATCTATCGGATGATTTCGCGTTACGCATCAATCGATACGACCTAAAGCGATTTAAGTTTCACATACCTGAAGGCCTAAAAAGCCATTTGGTCCATGCTACCGGTATTGTCTACCCCTATGGCTCCGGTGTTAATATGCGAATCTGGCACCCCGATGGGATGACCGTAATCGATTAATCTCCTGACTCAGTCTGCCTACAAGGAGAAATAATGAGCAAAGACCGCAAACAGGACGCCCTGGACTATCACGCCAAGCCTCGTCCAGGAAAGATTGCCATACAAGTCACCAAGCCCTGTGAAACCCAGCAGGATCTGTCGCTCGCTTATACACCGGGGGTCGCGGAGCCCGTACGCGCCATCGCCAAGGATGCGGAAATGGCCTACCAATATACCGCCAAAGGCAACCTGGTGGCAGTCATCACCAATGGCACAGCCGTTCTGGGGCTAGGAAATGTGGGCCCCTTGGCAGGCAAGCCTGTGATGGAAGGCAAGGGTGTTTTGTTTAAGCGCTTTGCGGATATAGACGTGTTCGATATAGAAGTGGACGCCGAGGATGTGGACACCTTTGTGGACGTGGTCACTCGAATCGGCCCCAGTTTTGGCGGTATTAATCTCGAGGATATTGCAGCCCCCAGTTGCTTCGAGATTGAAAAACGTATTCAACAAAATCTGGACATTCCCATCTTTCATGACGACCAGCATGGGACAGCCATCATTATTGCGGCCGGTTTGAAAAACGCCCTGGAGGTTCAGGGGAAAACGCTGGAAACAGCAAAAATAGTCTGCGTGGGCGCAGGCGCAGCGGGGATCGCTTCGATGGGCCTGCTCCTTTCTCTGGGTGCAAACAAACACAACCTGATGTTGATTGATCGCACCGGCGTGATACATACCGGGCGTACTGATCTCAATGAGTACAAAAAGCGCTTCGCCATCGAAACAGATGCCCGCACACTGGAAGATGCAGTCAATGGGGCAGACGTGTTCATCGGTGTTTCGGGGCCGGATATCCTAAGCGTGGACATGTTGAAGTCCATGGCTGACAATCCCATCGTCTTCGCACTTTCCAATCCAGACCCGGAGATTCGTCCTGAGCTGGCGCAAGCCACACGCTCCGATCTGCTCATGGCAACGGGCCGAAGCGACTACCCGAATCAAGTCAATAATGTGCTGGGGTTTCCCTTTATCTTCCGTGGCGCGCTCGATGTTCGAGCCCGTTCTATAAACCAGGAAATGGCTATCGCGGCAGTAAAAGGTCTGTGCACCTTGACCAAGGAACCCGTACCAAAAGAAGTACTTAAGGCCTATAAGCTGGAAGAATTGAGTTTTGGTAAAAACTATATTATTCCCAAACCCGTGGACCCACGTCTGATCGATTACATTCCTGCATACGTGGCTAAGGCAGCAGTCGAAACGGGTGTTGCCCGACTCGGTTATCCGCCACACTACAGAAAGGTGTAACACTCATTGTGAGTTAATAAGATCTTCTACCTGTTTAATAGAAGCACGCTCCATGTGACGACTGGTAACCGCACTCAGTGGGGCCTGCCTTGTCCCTTTGAGAGGAAAGACAACAAGTTCGACCTGAGTTTCTCCAGCCATAAAACGATAGGCAGGAAATATCTCCTTGTCTTTGCCAACACGCATCCGCAATCCCACCTTAGCGAGCTCAAAAGGTATTTTTTTGTCAATGAGGAAACGATCCACCTCTTCCAGTTGCTCTGCAAACAGATGAAGAATGACTGTGGAATTTATTTGCGCAGTCCCTTCCAACACTGGGCCCACCAGACGTGGATTAAAGGACTCAAAGAATTTCATAGCATCCAGCGCCGTTTTGCGCAGCTCGAGCAGATGCCCATTGTGACGATCTTTATTGAACAGTGAATGATGAATCTTGAGTTCGTGTTCTATTTCTTCGTTGGTAGGCAGGGCCTTGTCTGCAGCCCCCCCCAAGCGATGGACCGCCTTCTTTTTGGCGGCGTAAAAGTCTTCCAGCCTTTCCTCTGCCATAATGCGCGCGGCAGTGACTGCTATCTGATGTCTAAGTTGTTGTAGGTCTTTATGTCGAGCCATAGATTCCGAAGTTTACTAATGCTATTAATACAATCGGTGGTTTAAAACAATTCTATAGGCTCATCCTTCACAGGTTTCTTTTCACCATTTTCACTGCCCGCCTTTGTGACCTGATGCCCAATTTCAGCGACTTGCTTAGGCGCATCCTCTTCCTTGAAAATCTCAAATATTCCGTCGGGAAATCCCGCCGGCGCTAATAGTCCCGACTCAGGATCGATGCGGACCGTGGTCAGGCCTGGAGGCTGAGTCATATTTTTCTCATCACGATCTTTTAGTGCAACCCTCATATAGTCGATCCACATGGGCAGGGCCGCTCTCGCACCTGATTCCACATCGCCCAGGGGATGGGGCTTATCGAATCCCACCCAGGCCGTGGTGACCACTTCAGGGTTAAACCCAGAAAACCAGGCATCTCGTTGGTCGTTTGTAGTACCTGTCTTTCCTGCAATATCGCCTCTTTTTAATATCAAGGCTCTGCGACCTGTCCCACGTTTAATAATGTCCCGCATGATAGAGGTCATGATATAGACATTTCTTGGCTCAAGTACGCGAGGGGCAACATTGGCAATCTGTGGAGGCTCAAAATCGTCCAAACCTGCCACGATTTCTACAAAATCTGGTTCTTGTATGGTTAACAGCTGTTCTTCTTGAAGTTGAAGTTTCTCGCTGTCTTCATCATCAACATACAAGTCCTGAATCAAGCTTTCCAAACCCTCTAATTCGCTAATTTCCATTTCTTCAGATTTAGGAATTTCTTTCGTCTCTACCATATCGGGTGGGGGTAAGTTGGGGCGAACATCTTGTTCTTTGCATTTTTCACAAACAGTTAAAGGATTTGCTTCAAACAAAACCTTCCCATCCACGTCTTCTATTCGTTTCACTATATAGGGTTCCACACGATAACCCCCGTTGGCAAAAACCGCGTAACCGGTTGCGACTTCTAAGGGTGTTAGCGTGGCACTACCTAGGGCAAGCGACAGATCATTGGGTAGCTGCGATTGATCAAAATTGAAATTACTCAAGTAACTAATCGCATACTTGGAGCCGATGGAGCGCAAAATCCGAATAGAAACTAGATTTCGGGAACTAACCAGGGCCTCACGAAATCGTGTAGGACCAAAAAACTTTCCACTGTAGTTCTCGGGTCGCCAGGTATCCTCCAGACCCGGATCGTCAAACACCACTGGCGCATCGTTAATGGTAGTCGCCGCAGTGTATCCCCTTTCTAGGGCCGCAGAATAAATAAAAGGTTTTAGATTAGAACCCGGCTGACGCTTGGCTTGCGCGGCACGATTGAACTTGCTCTTGTAGAAGTCATATCCACCCACAATCGCAAGAACGCTTGCATCCTTAGAGCTTAAAGAAACCAATGCACCTTCCACCTCGGGTAGCTGGCCGAGCGCCCATTTATTGGTTCGATCCTTATAGACCCTAACTACATCCCCTTCGGTCAATACTTGCGAAATTTTGGTTGGACTTGGTCCTGGTTGATTACCGTCGGTATAAGGTGCCGCCCATTCTGCCTGCTTCCAACAAAGCTGAATCAACTCGCCTGTCTCCAACATAACGAAGGCGAAGTCGTCTTCAACCGTCATGACTGCAGCCTTTTCTAAAAAGGGGTCATCGGGTAATGTTTTAAAAAATTCATACATATTATCCAGATCAAACATTTCAAAATCTTGAAACCGTTTTTCCGGACCTCGATAGCCATGTCTATGCTCGTAGTCCATTAAGGCCATACGCAAGGATTTGTTTGCCTGCTCTTGCAGATCACTTTTGACCGTCGTGTAGACCTTATAGCCGCTGGTGTATATGTCTTTACCAAAACGGTCCTGCATCTCCTGGCGTACCATTTCCGCCACGTAGGGGGCTTCTACTTCTATTGACAAATTGTGTAATTCCGAATCATCCTCAACGAGGATGGAGTCCTGATAGAGCGGCTCATCAATATAATTCAATTCCCGCATTCTTCTGAGCACATAGTCACGGCGCAGGAGAGCACGCTTTGGATTCACGATCGGGTTATAGCGGGACGGGGCCTTGGGCAGGCCCGCAATCATGGCGATTTGCGCCAAGGAAAGGTCTTTTATCTGCTTTCCGTAGTAGACGTGTGCAGCGGCACCCACACCGTATGCTCGGTTACCAAAATAGATCTTGTTCAAATAGAGGCTAAGTATTTCCTCCTTACTCAGTTCATCTTCGATTTTGAAGGCTAACAGAACTTCTGAAAACTTCCGTAGAAATGTCTTCTCGCGACTGAGAAAAAAGTTTCTCGCCACCTGCATAGTAATGGTCGAGCCACCTTCAACTTTCTGCCCAGTTAGTACGAGCTTGCCTACTGCCCGTAATATGCCCTGATAATCCACCCCGGGGTGCTCAAAGAAACGATCGTCTTCTGCGCCCAAAACCGCTTTGATGAGCAGTGGCGGCATCTCAGTATATTCCAGCGGGGTTCTGCGCTTCTCACCGAACTCGGCAATGAGACGATTGTCTGCTGTGAACACTCTCAAAGGAACCTGATATTGTGTATCTCTCAAGGCATCCAGATCAGGTAAACGCGGCGCAACATAGACATACAGGCCGGTGGTGACAACAACACCGAGCAGGCCCAGGGCTAAAACCGTGGTGACACTAATTTTTAAAAATTTCTTCCACAACATACCGACTAAGACACCACGTGTGACGAGCAAGTTTTCAATTTGAGTATTCTAATCTAATCGACAGAAAAATGAATTTAATAAACAAAAAGATAGAAAATTTCTCTGATCCATATTAGGGTAGTCTTGTAAAAAATGCGTGACCCTTTCTACATTTCACTAAATCTATGCAAAAATCTAGTCAATATTGGCAATCCCAAAGCAGGCTTTGGTCAAGCGGTCAATAATTGGGCGATCATCCATCCGGAACGAAGTTAAACCACAATGATTTGTCTAGAAACAAGTTACTCCTAATAACCAAACACACAAAAGTGCCTGCAAATCCCAACAGTTTCCGGCGGAAAGGCATCATGGTATTCTGCAATTCCAACTCAACAGCAATACAATCGCACCATGCGTACTGAGAAAAATAGCAATATCTACCTAGTCGGCCCTATGGGAGCCGGGAAAACCACTATTGGTAGCACGCTTGCCAAACAACTTCGACGACGTTTCTATGACAGTGACCAGGAAATTGAGATTCGAACTGGCGCCAAAATACCTCTTATATTTGAATTGGAAGGGGAGGAGGGGTTCAGAAAAAGAGAAACCCAAGTAATCAAAGAGTTAACCGATCTGGAACAGATTGTCCTTGCAACAGGGGGAGGCGCAGTCCTGGCAGAGGAAAATAGAATCCGCCTGAAAGACCATGGCATGGTCATCTATCTACACGCCGATATCGAGCAGCTCTATACAAGAACTTCAAAAGACAATTCCAGACCCCTATTGAATTCAGCGGACCCGAAACAGGTACTTAAAAACCTGATGGACGTTCGTGAGCCCCTATACAGGGAGGTGGCTGACCATATTGTCAACACCGGAGACAAACCCATCTCCAAAATCCTAAAAGAGGTACTCCAACTAATCTCATAGCGCAATTCTCCGGCAATCTATTGCTTTCATGCTAAAATACCCCAAAGACAACAAATACCTACCCTAAACATGAAAACGCTAAATCTTGAACTCGGCGACCGTAGCTACCCCATCTACATCGGCAAGGGTCTGTTAGGAAACTCGAAATTGCTCAGTCCTCACTTGACGGGCAAGCAAGTCCTGATAGTAAGCAATGAAACCGTCGCCCCACTTTACCTGGATAAAACCCTTTCCGGCCTTTCCTCTTACGAAACAGATACCGTGATTCTGCCCGACGGCGAACAATATAAAACGCTGGAAACACTGAACAAAATTTTTGATGCCTTATTACAACGTAATTTTGATCGTAAATGCACCCTGATCTCGCTGGGTGGGGGTGTAATTGGTGACATCACGGGCTTTGCGGCGGCCAGCTATCAAAGAGGGGTCAACTTTATTCAGATCCCCACTACCCTGTTATCGCAGGTGGACTCCTCTGTGGGGGGAAAAACGGGAGTCAATCACGCTTTAGGAAAGAATATGATAGGTGCCTTCCACCAACCTAAAGCAGTTCTTGCTGATCTGGATACCCTCGATACCTTACCAGACCGCGAATTGAGCGCTGGCATCGCCGAAGTGATCAAGTACGGATTATTGGGAGACTACGAGTTTTTTAAATGGTTGGAACTCGAGCTGGAAAACCTGCTTACGCGTCAACATACAGCACTCAGCTATGCCATTGAGCGATCCTGTACCGACAAGGCCAGAATAGTGGAAGAAGACGAGCTGGAAAGCGGTAAGCGGACCTTACTCAATTTGGGTCACACTTTTGGGCACGCCATTGAAAATGCCATGGGTTACGGCGAATGGTTACATGGTGAAGCGGTGGCGGCAGGCATGGTCATGGCGGCAGACATGTCACGAAGGCTGGGGTGGCTGGAGTTTGACGATGTGACACGAATCGCGAACCTAATTCACCGTGCCAGATTACCCGTTCATGCCCCGCACGCGATTTCAAACAGTCAGTTCCTTTCCTTGATGGCCAGAGACAAGAAGGTAATAAACAAGCAGATTAGACTGGTCTTACTAAAGGCAATAGGCGATGCCGTAATCAGCGCCGAATATGACGAGTCGATACTTACAAAGACGATCGAACGTCACCGTGATGACGTTGTTTTGGGGGGATAGCAGGTGAACGGTCTGGCACCTTATGCAGCGAACGAAACCAACTCCAGGGGAAGAAAATACCCTGAGCCTGCGCCCACTTACCGCACTGAGTTTCAACGCGACAGGGACCGTATTGTGCACTCAACTGCCTTCAGGCGGCTGGAGTATAAGACTCAGGTCTTTGTAAATCACGAGGGCGATCTGTTTCGTACTCGACTCACCCACTCGATCGAGGTCGCCCAAATTGGGAGGGCTATGGCCAGAGCCCTACACCTAAATGAAGACCTTACCGAAGCAATCTCCCTCGCTCATGATCTGGGCCATACGCCATTTGGACACGCTGGACAAGACGCTCTCAATCATTGTATGCGTGACTTTGGTGGCTTTGAGCACAATCTGCAATCACTGAGAGTGGTGGAGGATTTAGAAGAGAAATATGCTGATTTTAATGGGCTGAACCTTACCTATGAGGCCCGGGAAGGAATACTCAAGCACTGTTCTCCCCGGCACGCACAGACACTAGGCCAACTCGGTGAACGCTTTATTAACAAACACCAGCCCAGTCTGGAGGCCCAGCTCGCAAATCTGGCCGATGAGATCGCGTACAACAACCATGATGTAGATGACGGCATACGAGCCCAACTGATCGGACTAGATCAACTTTCTGAAATCCCTCTCTTTTCTCAGATCAGGATTGAAGTGGAAAAGTCTTATCCCACCATTGAAGAGCGCAGAAAAACACATGAGATTGTGCGTCGAATGATCGATAGGCTAGCCAATGATTTGATAGAAACCACCACTCGCAATCTCGCTAAAGCACGTCCTCAGTCACTTGCAGATGTTAGAAATGCGAAATCCCCCCTGGTGAGTTTTAGCCCAGAAATTCAGCAGCAGAACTTGGCTTTAAAGCGGTTTCTTAGGGAAAATCTCTACTCTCAATACCGAGTTTATCGTATGGCTAAAAAGGCTCGAATTGTCGTATCCGATCTATTTAATGCTTTTTTTGAGGATCCCAAACTTTTACCGCAAAAGCATCTTAATCGGGCACGAAATATGGAGAACAATAGCGGGGACACGGGCAGGGCCAGGGCCATTGCCGACTATATCGCAGGGATGACAGATCGCTATGCCATTATGGAACACGGTAAACTTTTTGAGCCAATTCGTTTGACCTAGGTCGGTGGCACCATGCGGATCTATATGCAAATACCTGCGATGAACGATCAATCCCCCCGTTTTTACCAAATTTATTTGGAAAGAGACCTGATAGACGGCTGGAACGTAGTTAAAGAATGGGGAAGAGTTGGCGCATCAGGCAAAGTGGTAAAAGAACATTTTTCGGACAGGGAACAAGCAGAAAATGCCGTGTTTGCCTCCAGAGACACTCAAACCAAACGTGGTTATCAAGTAGTATTTGTTCAAGGTGACCAGGGGCCACATGTATTATGAGTAAAATCTCACATTATCACGATCACGCAGAAGACCTAGCACTCGAAGAACAGACAAATTACTACCCTAAATCACTCTTTTCAGAGGGAGTTCCCTTCTATAATGACGGCGAAAGGCTAGAGCTTTTCAAGAAAATTGCCCACTTGGTGGAATTTACAGACCTCATTTTATTCGTTAAGGGCCCGCCGAGCAGCGGTAAAACAAAATTAATTCAGAATCGATTTGTTTTTGAAGCCAAGTCAAATTGGCGCCCTGTAATACTTGATGCCAGCATACACAAAACGTCAGAGCAAGTCCTGGCCGAGATGTCAAAAAAACTGGACCTTCCCCGCTTCACACCACAGCTAAAGGATTCTGCAAATAGTTTTGTGGAACAACTCGATGAATATCGGAGCAACGGATTTCTAGTTGTGTTGGTTGTCGATAATGCTCAAAATCTTAAAAAGGAAGTTGTAGAGCTTCTCGTTCAACTGGCAAAACCCAACAACGATGCCAGCCCACTGAGTTCACTCATTTTGTTTGGTGAACATCCTCCTACTTCACTCTTAAAAGAAGTGAATGTTAAAAGTTCGTCCGAGCCCTATAAAGAAATGCAAATTCCTTTGATGAATGAAGTCGACCTTAACCACTATATCGATGACATACTCAACGATATTGGGCATTTTTCCAACCAGCCGTTTACCCCGCGGTGCAGGCAAAAAATAGTGGAAAAGTCCAAAGGGCAAATCAAAACCATCAATAGCCTGATTGATAAAGAGTGGCGACGCTACTCAAACTCCCAAAATAAGACGGAAAGAAAGAAAAGCAGGCTCCCCGGCACCATCAAATACATTACAGTCACTCTCGGTCTAGCCGTTATCGTTTCTATCGGTATGTTTCAATTCTTGGGATTTGCACCTGACAACTCTAAACCAGGCACCGATGTCGCGCATGTCAGCAAGCTTATTCCAATCCCCAGACAAGGTTCCGTTACTCCAGACCAAACCGTCCAATTGGAAACCGACAAGCAGTCGCTTCGTGCCACCACTCACAAGGAATCGGTGGCTCCCGTGGAGACTCAAACAATCATTAATTCAGAAAGCAGCGACAGGCTGGAAAACATGGATTTGAAAACAAACACCGAAATGAAAACCGGCTTTGTTCTTCAACTAATTGGAGGACGAGACAAACAGGCTATCGTAAACTTCATTCAAGAAAACAAAATAGAAAAAGATGCTCATTACGTGACATCAGTTCGAGAAGGAAAAAGGTGGTATAGCGTGATCTACGGCCAATTCGAGACCAGAGAAAATGCGAAAACCGCAGCAGAAGACCTACAAAAACGCATCGCGAATATTCAACCCTGGATAAGAGACTCGCAGTCAATTACTGATATGTCGTTAGACAGCAGTTTTGCTAGTCAATAAAATTATTCACTAGCTCTTATAGCAAAAGACAAGGCCTCTCCAGTTTCTTCACCCACGCAGAATACAGAATGCCAGGCACATTCCTGCACACTGAACTGGGGCAAAAATATCACATCACCCGGCTCCAAAAGATAACCATGACCTGAATCTATAAGATATTTCGTGAATGAGGATGAATTGTTGATTAGTATTTCCAACTCCTCTTCTCTTTCATTGAGTGATGAATATATTTTTTCCGGCTCACTCGTGCAGCCAAGCAATTTGATAAAAATTTCTTCAGAACCCACATCAGCCTTTAAAGCATCATGATTGTTTGAATTGCTAACGTATTGCTTGATGCAATCAAGCAATTGCGCACTCGAAAGAGCAAGCCACGCCGTAGAACCTGTTATTTGGGCGTATATAACACCTAAATGCCCTCTCTCCACATCATGATGGAAAAGCGCACCCCCATCTGGAGCGTTGAAATAGACAATTTTTTCCAGGAATTCGAACCGCTTCACACCCAGACTATTCGCTACCACTTCGACGATCTCTTCAGAGTCAGTAATTATTTTTGACTCAGGAAAAATCAGATCGCACAATAAAGACGATTTCCTTTGCAAGGCCAGGTCTAATGAAACATCCTCGATATCTGGCATCCCATGACTAAATCTGAATCTCAAAGACCTATCGCTCTCTAATACTGAAAGCCAGGCGCAACGCAACCAGCAAAACTCTTCCTCATTTTCTGAATCGCTTGGGCAAAATTCGAGGGTCTCTATTTCCTGGGCATCCGAAACATCCGAGTACGTTCCCACAAAGTCAAAACTTCTCTCTACGACATCTAGACGTCCGGATTCTTCCAGCGCCTTTAATACATTTTCCGTTTTCAACACGTCTAAATAGATTTTTTTCGTTATACCTATTTCGTTTTTGTACTTTTTAATTGTCTGCGCCAACAAAGAATACATCGGCACCGGCTGCGCACTATTCCATGTTAAAAGAGGATTAGAGATCTCCTTTTTTTCCGCACTACACCATGCCAGTGCTTGACCTCTCCTTTTCAACAAAAAACAGCGTGGTTCGATTTTCTCTTCACTAGAGGGATATTTTTCGAATTTCATTTGGAGTCTCTCGTAATCTGCTTAACACTTAGAATGAGATAGAATGCACCAAATACGGAAACAAAATAGCCCCACCAACGAGGCAAAAGAAAATCACTAACGTTGCTGCCCATCGAAATAATCCAGATTGCAGTTACTGCGTTAAATAAATAATAGATAATAAACGAACCGGAAATCAGCTTAAAACGCGCATCTTTCTTGAAGAGGATAAAGACGGGAACACACAACACAAACCAACAAACCTCAATTATTGAAAAACTATAGCGAAAGGAAGTTTCAATGCTGGAAAAATGCAAGTAGCCGTCTATGATTTCGAGTAACCCAATAACTACAGCAATGGAGAAATAGTGACGTCTTATCATCGAATCA
>JAOUPJ010000310.1 GCA_029879945.1 Gammaproteobacteria bacterium | reverse complement strand
TCAGATACTCGGCAAAGGCACCATCTCGTCCCCCGCCTATGCCAATTGATTTATGACACAGGTGACGCTTTCCGGCACGACAGTTTCGACAACTACCACATACTATATGGCCTTCGCCAGAGACGCGATCACCAATCTGATAGGCATTGACCCCAGGGCCGATTTCCACAATGCGGCCTACAAATTCATGACCCAATACCCTGGGAACTTTTATGTTGCGTTGCGCCCAACCATCCCAATTGTAGATATGTAGATCGGTACCGCATATACCCGTTTTTTCAATTTTGATCAAAACCTCATTAGTACCGACTGTGGGTTTAGGTACGTCTTCCAACCAAATTCCAGGCTCTGCTCGACTTTTTACTAAGGCCTTCATGTCATACCTCTAAATGATTGTGCACGAGAGTACTATTTAATCTAGTCTAAGCTATTAGAAAAAGCATCCATACCCTTTACATGGCTGCAAAGCACACACCGAACACAATATTATTCACTCTGGCCAGTTTTATGCTGCTAAATTGTCAGATCACGTCCTTGCAGCAAGTCTTCGCGCAATCCGAAGGAGTGTCGCCATGCCAAAGAAAAAACACCTAAGCCCTTCTACCAGTAGTGACTTTGATATCGCCAAAACCATTAGTCCCAGGCGTAAAACCTCCCTCGCGAGTGACATTGATGGACTGGCGTCGGAGCAACTGGCTCATTTTTCAATCGACCCAGAGACCGAAGTCGGACAAGCCTTACACAGCCTGGCGAGCAGTATTTATAAGGCCAATATCGATCTGAATCACCTCTGGCAGGCCTCTGTACAGCAATTGAGTAAGCTGGACCGCAAAGACCGAATCGCCTACTTCAACGCAAAAAAGTTCCTTTGTTTCCAACTGGCAAAATTATTAGATACCTTGCAAAACCCTTTTCGCAGTACCTACCAGTCAATCGTGCCGGAGCAATCGTCTCGTATAGCTAAGGGGCCTTATCCGATTTTTGACAATGTCACTGCCATATTTTCCGCCACGCCAGTGATCACCCGCACGGCAACCTATTTGTATGCTTGCACCGAATGGATCGACGATGCATTTCAAGGCAAAGAAACGCTCTTGGAGGTCTACTCTCGACTGCTCAATCCCACGTCCATCAGCCTGGCGAATCACATTGTAGACCTGGAATGCGGACCCTTGTCAGTGGAATACACCGCCTGGAACTTCAATTCAGGAATGGCTGCTATCGACGCCATACTCAGCCACTTACTCGGTTATCAGGACATTATTATTTGCTCGCGAAATGTCTATGGTGGCACGTATCAATTACTGGCCGACTGGTTTGGCAAGCCAAGTAATCTCGATATCGCGGTACACTGGTTCGATGGCTATGATGTCAATGCATTCGAGTCTGCTCTTGAGGAAGTGAAAGAAAAATATGGGGAACGACTGGCCTCAGGTAAAAAAATCTATTGTTATATGGAGTCACCCTGCAACCCCCACGGCTATGTACTGGATGTCGCATCGATTTCCAAGCGGGCTCATAAGGAAGACATCCTTGTTCTATTGGATACTACCGTTGCAACACCCTTTCTCTATCGCCCCCTCATGCGAGACAATCCGGCTGAGCGCCCCGATTTCGTCATTCACAGTTACACCAAAGACATCACCGGAACGGGGGTGACGACCGCTGGCGTGGTGATTGGCGCCAATGAGCGTATGTTTGTTCCAAAAAATGAGACCGTCAAAAAGAAAAACCACCAAGGCAATGAAATTGAATATCGATGGAACGATACTCTCTTTTGGAATGTGTACTATGTGAAGGGTGCCTTCCTTGATTCGGAAAAGGCTTTTGAAGTTATCAACGGATCACGCACCCTCGAATTGAGAATGATTAAAAAGACCATTAACACAATTGCGTTGGCGCGCTTTTTTAATTCTCACCCGGAGGTTTCAGTAAACTGCAACGCGCTCGAAGAAAACGAAAACAGGCGGCTCAAAGATCAATACATGTACCTTGGTCTGCCTGCGCCTCTGTTCACTATAGACATGGAAAAGTCCAGTATTGGCCGTGATGCCTTCACTCGCTTTTTTGACTGTCTGGAGCCCATATTCGGGCATATGGTGTCTTTGGGTCAGTCGAACACCATGATTCTTTGCCCTGCCCTTACCAGTCACTCGGAAATGAGTCCTGAGCGATTAAAAGAGGCAGGCATCACTCTCACTACAATACGTGTTTCGGTGGGTGATGAAGACGCCAGATCATTAATGGGACATTTTATACGTACGGCGGAATTGGTATTTGATCCAATTTCGCCCGGATTTTCCTCTCAGTTTCTTTCTTTCGAGGAAATGGATAGACTGTATCGGGAAATCTATTTGGATGTGCATGAAAAGTGGATTGATGCACAAGCAAAGACGAGTGAAGTGGTCAGTTAGAGCCTGTCATCATAAAGGCATCGTTTTCCGAATCGGGCATGATCAAGTCCCACTTGGACAAAAACTGAGACATCAATGCCGATGTGACAGGCTTGATTAAGGTATCGTCCGCACCTTGTTCCAAAAGTTTGTCTCTTTTTCCTTCCAATTCCCTGTCGATCAAAAAGACGATATTTGTTCTTACGCTCGTTTCGCCATCCAGTCCCCCGTTTTTACCGGAAGTGACTTCTAGCTTTCTTATTTTCTTGGCAATATAGCTCGCGCTGACTTCCGGCAATTCGTAGTCCACCAAAACCATATCGTAACTCTTTAACTGCAAGGCCGCAAAGGCATCGGCGCTTTCCGAGGCTACATCGACCTCTATTCCAAACTCGCCAATTATCGAACTCAGCACTTTTTGGTGGGCTTGATCGCTTTCTAAAATCAAGACACGGGTCTCTACATCGGTGCCTGGCTCTGATTCGAGGGAAAGATTGCTGGACGGTGCCAGAGTTGACTGCTGCATACCGGTAGAAAGCGGTTTTACCGCTCTGAGCAATTCCTCTTTGAGAATCTGGCGATTAACCGGTTTGTAGACGATTGCATCCACGCCTAGGGCTTGTCTGACTTGATCATCCCCCATGAGATCCTTGGAGGCCAGCATGAATACCGCACCATTTTTCATTACTTGAGATAGATTGACTTCTTCCAACATCTTCACCACGTGATCGACCGGTGCGCGTGATGAGACATCGACAAACAATATGGTATAGGGGTTACCCATTTCTTTGGCGCGATTAATCTTTTCCTGTGCAGCGAGCGGATCATTTGAAGTGTGACAACTGATGCCCCAATTGGTCAGTATGGTCGCAATACTCTTGCGATTTTTCTCACTCTTGGCGACGATCAATGCCCGTTGACCGAACAGCAGAGTTCTTGCGTTGCTGACCTGCCCTGTGTTGGGTACCTTGAACGGAAGATCCAACCAGAATGTGTTTCCGCCCAGGGCATTGTCCATATAACCTACTTCACCACCCATGAGGTTTACCAGGAGTCGTGAAAGATTAAAATACATGGAACTGTGTGCGGCATCCGTTTCCGTAATCACTTCTGCCCGTTCAAATTCTGTAAAGATGGTATAGGCAAACTCCGTTTCCACGCCAATACCCGATTCTGCAATTTCGATACGCAATTTAACCGTATCGTCTTTCCCTTTTTTCGTTGATACGGTAACAGAAATATCACCTTGTTCCGCTGAACGAATAGCATTCCCGACCAGATTTAGCAAAATGTATCGCACACGTGTAGGGTCGCCAATCAGCGTATCCGGCACGTCAAAATTAACGACCGCCTGCACCTGTATGCCTTTTTTGTAGGACTCCACAGACAGTATGGAGGAGACTTCATTGAGCACGTCGCGCACGTCAAAGTTGGCACTCTCCAGTCTCAACCTCCCTTTGCGCAGGGCTGCATAGTCGGTAATCTGGTTCAGCAGTTCTGAGATCCATTCACTACTCTTGGTGAGTTGCTCCAGGTATTCGTCCTGTTTTTTATTTAGTCCCGAAGCGCCCAAGAGCGATAACGTACTCAGAATATTGTTCAGTGGTTGCCGAATTTGGCTACTGATATTGTTCAGATCTTTGGATCGTATGAGTTGGCTATCGGGTACAACTTGCGGCACTTTTGACTTTTTCTTTTTAAAGGTGCCTGATTCCTCCACCAC
>JAOUPJ010000309.1 GCA_029879945.1 Gammaproteobacteria bacterium | reverse complement strand
ACTCCCTGACAACGCTGGCTCTGGATGATAGCATAGTGAAATTACTTTCGTTTCTACATATATGAATACTTTAGACCAAGAAGCACAGAACGCGCCGGTTCGCATCGACAAATGGTTATGGGCTGCGCGCTTTTTCAAGACCCGTAGCCTGGCTATTGAGGCGGTAAACGGGGGCAAGGTGCATGTAGATGGGGATCGGGTCAAGCCCAGTAAGAAGATTCAGATTGGCATGCGGCTGGAAATCTCCATTGGACTGGAGCAGCGTACTGTCTTGGTAAGGGGTTTGGCAGAACGTCGGGGTTCGGCCTCTATTGCCCAGTCTCTCTATGAGGAGACTAGCGATAGCATTAAGCGCCGGGAGGAGGCCGCTACCATACGAAAATACCAACGTGTGGAATCCACGGGCAAACCCGATAAGCGTGGTAGACGGCAAATCAAGCGGTTTAAAGATGGCTATTAGTAAGAATAAGAAGCAGAGAGAAAGCCAGTGGTTGTGGAAGCGCTCACATTTTGCATCGCGGAGCTGCCGGAAACGACCTGGGCTTTGCCAGCGCCAAACTGCTGGGTCATGCCAAAGCTGAGAGAGGTGCTTCGCGTGAATCGTGTTACGCTTAATGACAGTCCAAAGAAATCGATTTTTTCCAGTTGTGAACTTTTGGTGGTTTTAAGTACAGGGGTGTTTGCTAGATTTGAAAAAAAACCGCTGCGTAAGGCCCAGCCACCTGATACATAGTATTCTGCCCCCACACTGGCGTTAACTAGCGGTAGTTTTTGTCCCCATAGTGGCTCATAGATATTGGTGTCTGCCGAAATGACCAATGCTGGTGTCGGAAAATAGGCCAAGCCAATATTCACATTAAGCGGTAGGTCACGCACATAGTCGCTTGAAGTTTGAGATCGCTCTATGGGTGTTAGTTGACACACGTGCTTATTCGGGTCCGCCTCGGTGACTGTGGAGCAATCTGCGATTTTGGCTTTAATGGTTTGTGAGGAGGCGTTTAACAAAATGGTTTTGCTAATGGTGGCACCCAGCGATAGCTTGTCGAACGGTGATATCATAACCCCGAGAATTGGTTTAACGCCGTATTCCTCTGAGTGGAAATAGCTATTGGTCCATTCATACAAGGTTTTGGTGTCGGCTGCACTGTAGACTTCAAACAATTGATTGAAAATCTGCTCTTTAACGCGGTAGTGACCGTAGACACTAAGACCGATATTGAGTTTTTTACTGAAAAGTGAGAGCGCATAACTCGGCCCGATGTTGTATGTCGTGTCTTGGTTGTTGAAGTTGATGTGGAATTTGGAGCCTTGCTGTGCAATATCGTAAAAAGTCTGATCCTGATCTTCCAAGATGGCGTCTGTCACGGCGTATGAAAACCCCAAAGTACCCTTGCCCAGAGGTTGAATTACACCAAAAAAGTTGGGAAGCAATACGGAGGAACTGCGTTCCCAGTCTCCACCGTTTAAGACATTATGATATTTTGTGTTGGTGATGTGAAAGGCGTTCATGCTTCCAGAGAGATTGGAACTGGCCGCATGCTCGATACCTGCCGGATTGTAGTACAAACCGCTGGGATCGTCCGATATGGCGACATAGGCACCGCCCATGCCAGAGGCTCGGTCCCCGATTAGAATATTATTGTAGTGGTATTCATCTGCATGCGATGCAGTGGCAGAAAGACACCAGAAGAGCAATATCCCGCTTTTAAAGTTTGCCTTTAACACTTGTTGTAAACCGTTCCTTGGCTGTTGTATATTTGACCTTATCCAATCCTTCTTCCCTTAGCAAAGTAGCGACGGCATTGACCCGTTTTGTTGACGGTGGATGCGTCTTGTGAGAAGAAGTTTTGCTGCTTTTATGGATTCTCTCCAGGTATCGTTGAAGAGCGGTTGGATCATAGGAGGAAGCAGCAAGTAACAATATGGCCTCCTGGTCTGCGTTGATTTCGTCTTCGTGTTTGTAGCCTCGTTCAAACAAGACCTTCATCGCGCTGTCTACCGCCTGATTAAAGGCGACTCGCGCCGCGTCTTGTGATCCGCCGATCAATTTGGTGAGTCCGCTGGTGCTTGAATCATCTTTTCCCTTGATCTTAAATTCTTTGACGATATGTCGTTGAGTGATATGTGCCACCTCATGGGCCAAGGCAGCAGCCAGTTCTGACTCGTCTTGCATCTTTTTGATTGCACCCTTGGAAATAAATACATAGCCGCCGGGGGCAGAATAGGCATTGACAAAATCGGCTTCCAGAACAGCAAATCTGAACACCAATTCTGGGCGGCCTGCTTGTTGCGCTATAGATTTGCCTACGAGATTCACGTAGCGCGTCAGGTCTGAATCCAAACTTAGGGGATATTTTCCGAGTATTCGTGCGGCGACATCACGACCAAACTTGATTTCAGTTTGAATATCGCTTTCTGTAACTAGGTCAGATGCGTGGTGATGGCTACGTTTACGAAAATCTTCATCTTCGGCAAACACGGTTGCCGAAGTATGAAGCATAAGTAATAGAGCGGAAGTGGTAAATAGTGTTTTTTTCATGCGCTTCCCTTCGTAATTGCTCCCTTCAGATTGACTATTTAGTCTGTGAAAAACGATGAACTTCGTTGTCCGAAATGTTCACATTTTCCATACGAGCGAGCATCCCGTAATCTGCAATGCTGTCATCGCTCAGTCGGGCACGACCATCTTCACGAAGTCCGCGCACCGCCGCCGTACTGGCTATGGCTGAAGCGCGTCGACGCGAACTGTCTTTTAGGTCCACGTCAGCACTGGCTAAACGACTTTTTCGTTTCATAGGTGGGTGTGGAGAAACTGCCAAACGGGAAATCCAGCCTTCTTTGCCTTTGTAACTGACACGGAACCAACGTTGTGTCTTTTCCAGGCTGACAAGTTTTTCGCCTTTTGTAACATCTCGTACCACTGCGGCATTAAATGAGGGTGCAGACAAGAGCTTTGCCCTCGCACTTAGAATGTATAAAAAATCTTCCGCATAGGCACCGACGCTGAGTGTAGACAGGCTTAATAGTAATATTAATTTTTTCATGGTGTAACTCCAGTTCACCCGAACCATTCTTTCATAGACAAATTCGGACAAAACTCACTTAAGCTTTAGCGTGGTAAAAATAGGGGCAAATTGAGTAGTTGAATAAAATTAGGTACTTACAGAAATTTGGCGAACTGGTTCTCAGAATTATTTCTTTATTTATTTCGTAGTCATGGTGAAAACTCCGTCCCAATCATCAGGAGGAGCCTCAATCTTATAGCTACGACAGCGTTCTAGAATAATTTTTGTAGGGTAGTCATCTTCTGGAAATGTTTTAAGTATGGATTCGACCTGTTCCCATTTTTTTTCCAGATAGTAGGTAAATGCCTCTTGATACTGCTGGGCCAATAGTTCTGCGACCTTGAATTCTTTATCTCCAGCACGTGTTGGATTAACGAGCGGTTGATATATTCCGATTGGCTTATTTTTTCCTTTGACTCGGACCAAGTCTACTTTCCGACAAGGGATAAAACCTGCTAGTGCATTGTAAGTACTTTCGGTAAGTAAAATCTCGCAGCCATAGTTCTTGGTGAGTCCTTCAACACGCGAAGCCAGATTGACATTATCTCCAATGATGGTGTAATCCAGTTTCTGTTCTGAACCGATATTTCCCAAAATGACGTCACCGGTATGCAAGCCGATACCGATGCTCAATGAGGGATATTTCTTTTCTTTGAGCCAGATTTTTACTTCCTTGAGACGTTCTAACATTTCTAAAGAAGCCAGGGTGGCATCCTTGGCATGGGTTTCAGTGCGAATAGGCGCACCCCAGAAAGCCATGATGGCATCACCAATAAACTTGTCGATGGTTCCCTGAGTGAGAAAAATGGCATCGGTCATTTGAGAAAAATAGTGGTTGAGTATTTCTACCACCACTTCAGCCGGAAAGTGTTCAGACATATTGGTGAAACCACGAATATCTGAAAACAACATCGATACATTTTCTTTTCTCCCCACTTCAGCATGGGCAAATTCCTCGTGCTTGTTAACCACTTCGTTGAGGACAGCAGGCGATAGATATTGAGACATCATTTTTTTGAATCGTCTCTTTTCCCTGCCTTCCAATAGTAGGAGTGAAGAAAATGA
>JAOUPJ010000308.1 GCA_029879945.1 Gammaproteobacteria bacterium | reverse complement strand
TATCGCTTTCAGCGCTATTTTCTCTCCTGTTAGGCACTTATCTCACAAGGCAGTTGCGTCATCTAGCCAATGCCTCTCGGCAGGTAGCAAAAGGTGAATTCAATGTTACAGTACCGGTGGCCGGGAAAGATGAGTTAGCCACCACTTCACTCGCTTTCAATAGAATGTCAGAAGAACTGGGCAAGTTGTACCGGAATTTAGAAACCAAGGTGCAGGAGAGGGCAACTCAATTCAATCGCTCAGAGGTGAGAGCTAGAACAATATTAATGAATATTGGTGAAGGCCTCATTACGACAGACAAGCTAGGCAAGATAATATCTTACAATCGGGCTGCTGTACAGATGTTTGGTTGGCCTGAAACAGGGATGGAAGAAAAGCTAATTGATCCATATATATCAATAACAGATATCGATTCAGTGAGCCAAAGTGCAATGGATTTGCAGTCGGAAAAAACGGGCAGCCATCGAAATCAAGTAGTGGCAAAAAACGAGTCAGGGAAACCTTTTTTTATTGAGTTGCTCTCGACTTGGTTGTTACTGGATGAAAAGCTCACTCGAATTGTTCTTGTCGAAGATATCACTGAACGATTGAAGTCAGCGGAAAGCCTAAAAATGGCTCAGGAGTCTCTTGTTGAGTCGGCGCACAAAGCGGGAATGGCTGAGTTTTCGACAGGTGTTTTGCATAATATCGGAAATCTCCTAAACAGCGTTGCACTGTCAGGTGAAAGGATGCAAACCGCTTTAGACGACAATCTACACCATGGCGTAAAGAAACTACGAAACTTTCTTGAAGATGAAGCTCAGGATGTGACTGTGGCTATAAAAAACGCGGAAAAGGGTTCCCTGTTCATTGACTACATCAAGCGCTTAGAGGAAGAAATAAGCCAGGAACGTGATGAAATTGGCCAGGAATTGTCAGCCCTGAAGCAAAAATTGTCAATGATGAAGGATATCATTAGAACACAGCAAAACTATATGCGAGTAGCCAGTTTTATTGAAAACTTCGCTATGATTGAATTGCTAGAGGATTGCGTAAAAATAGAAGGTGAGTCTTTGCATTCCAGGGGCATAATATTGTCAGTAGAGTGTGATAAACACCTTCGAGTCAGTGCTGTGCGTTCAAAAGTGCTTCAGATACTTACCAATATCATCAAAAATGCAAAGGATGCGGTCGCTGCGAACAAGTATTTAAATAAAAATAGTGTAATCCACATCGTTTGCAGTAAACAAGATGATGGTAATGCAACAATACGGATAACGGACAACGGGGTCGGAATCGAAAAAGAAAACCTAGAGGCGATTTTTCAATATGGCTATTCAGACAAGGAGAATGGCCACGGATTTGGCTTGAACGTAAGTGTGATGACAGCTAGGGAAATGGGCGGAAATATTATTGCGTATAGCGAGGGCCCAGGGCGCGGTGCGACATTTGTTTTGACACTGCCGTTGTCTGATGCCGCTGGTGATAAAAAGGTGAGTTAAGTATGACTATATTCAACAACAGAATTCTATTAGTGGACGATAATGAATCGATTCATTTAGACATAAAACATATACTGCAAAACGATGATAGAAATGGTAGGAAAATTGGGATCAATAAAATTGAAGACGAATTGTTTGGAAGCGACGCCAGTGCAAAGCACTTAAATCGAGTTAGCTCGATTCAGTATGAAATCAGCTCAGCTTACCAAGGGGGGGAAGCGTTAAAAATGTTTCGTGATTCCTATGAGCATGGGAATCCCTATGCCCTTGTCATAATGGATGTGCGCATGCCCCCCGGAATGGATGGAATCCAGACAATAAAAGAGATGCGAAATATAGACAACTTGGTGGAGCTAGTAATCTGTACTGCCTACTCAGACTACGGTTGGGAACAAATTGTTGAGCAGTTGGGCATGTCGGATAAAATACAGTTTCTATCTAAACCGTTTGAGTCAATTACTCTTAAACAACTTGCCCTGAGCCTCACTACAAAGTGGAATATTGCAGCTAGAAAGAGGCAGTATATACAGCTACTAGAGAACGAAACTGAAAAGCTGGGGAAAACTGCGGACGGATTGGGGAAAAGGGCTGACAAACAATCGGAAACTAACCAAAAATCGAATGCATCGCTATTAAATCACCAATCTTTGGTAGAAAGACTAACCTCTACTGTATCAGGTGAGGGCTACAAGGGAATGGCGATAATTGCTTTAGATTTAGTGGGATTTAAAAATATCAATGAAGCGATGAGTTTTTCTGGTGGAGATCTGGTTTTAAAGGAATTGGAAACAAAACTGGCGGCCTTTCTTGATATTGGAGACTTTATGGGGAGGGTAGGTGCGGACGAATATGTCGTAATACTGACTGCAGCCGATTCAGCGGAGGCAAAAAAATGGGTTGAACAGTTAGAGTCAGAACTTTCAATTCCAGTGTTGGTCGACGAAGTACCACTTCGTTTGCGAGTTCAATGCGGGGTGAAAATATGCCCAGCCATAGAAACAGCAGTTGATCTCTCTTTACTCGAAGCTCTGTCAGCTCTCGCTAGCGCAAAATCGAGTAACAAGGATATCGTCTACGCCAACAGTATCGACGACGACAGTAAACACACGGGAACTTTTTGAGGGCCTACCCATGCTGCAAGGCTTTGTGTATCGTTTCTACCAGTGAATTCGAATAGGTTTTGAAGCTCTCACCGTTTACAGCAGGGGGCTTTCCTACTACTGCGTATGCCCCTTCGGCAAGCACCTGTTTACAGATGGGAAGAGTGGTATCAGCAGTGCTGGAAATGACGATAACAGGTGCTAGGCATAGCTTCCTGATGTTAGTAAGCACTTCTACTCCATCCATTTCGGGTAAATGAAGATCCAGCGTTATCAAATCAGGCTGCAAATTCTTAACATCCTCGATTGCCTCCAATCCGCTAGTTGATATTCCAATGACCTCCAAACCTTGAGCTGAGTTGATGGTCATTTCCAATATTTTTGCGATTGCATTCGAGTCTTCAATGATGAGGATACGTGACATAGGTTTTCCTGGATGTATTAAAAAAAATGGGACATTGATTATTGCCAGCTAAACAACTAATCCATCGGTTAACTTCGTTCTATCTTTAACCCCAACGTTTTCTTTCAAATTAGGGCAAAATATGTTTAAACCATGATTCATTTATGGTTTATGCGCTGCTAAACTTTGTCTATCCAGAGTTCGTTAATGTAATAGGTAGAACTGGTATTGCCCAGCGTGTTTTTATTAATCCGGAAAAAAGTGCTGCATTATAGATGAATGAGCAACTAGCTGAGTTAATTAGTGAATTTCGTCGAGAGCTCCCCCGTCGAGTCGAAGAAATCGCCTCCATATTGGCGCAATTAGCCTCTGACCTGTTAAACCAGGACCTAATAAAGCACGCTCACCGATTGGTGCACAATCTGGTAGGTTCTTGCAATGCTTTTGGTGCTGAGTACGTAGCCACTTCAGCGAAAGGAATGGAGGTCTATTTCAGAGACCGTATGGAAGAGGAATCAGTCCTTACTTCAGAAGATATAGCAAATTTGAAACATATGACTGGCTTGCTCACCACTCTTTCCAAGCAGTGGATAGAAAGTAATGCACCTCAAGCATATAAACAAGTAAAGTCAGTTTACAAGAAGGAGTCTCTGGTTTATATCGTGGAAGACGATGAGGCGGTCCAGCTAGCTTTAGTGAGCTATTTAATTAATTCGGGATACAAAATAGAAACTTTTACTAATCTGAATGAGTTTACCCAGAAAATTCGTGATTTTGTTCCTTGTGCGATAATAATGGATATGATCTTCGCAGAAGGAGATAATGCAGGAGCCGAAATAATCAGCGAGTTGTCTAAAGAAATTGAACCCTTTCCACCCGTAATTTTCATATCTACTCGTGGTGATATGAATGCGCGTCTTCAAGCTGACAAGGCTGGAGCAAGTCGATATTTCACCAAGCCAGTCGATGAGAAAAAATTAATTCACACGCTCGATCGCTTAACGAATAGAATCGAGACACACCCTTACCGCGTGTTAGTTGTGGACGATGACCGGCTGCAAGCAGAATATTACGCAAACTCATTGACGGAAGCAGGCATCGAAGCGAAAGTTTTAACTGAGCCCTTAAAAGTTCTTTCTGAGCTGGCGTCATTTAAGCCG
>JAOUPJ010000307.1 GCA_029879945.1 Gammaproteobacteria bacterium | reverse complement strand
GGTTTCGGCAATCTCGTGATCGTCAAACATGGCGCGATATTTCTAAGCGCCTATGCTCACAACCAAGAAATCCTCGTGAAAGAGGGGGAGAAAGTATTAGCAGGTCAACAGATCGCCAGTATGGGTAGTACGGGGTCCGATCGGGTGTCGCTTTATTTCGAAATCAGAGAAAACGGCGAACCAGTGGATCCCTTGCAGTACTTGAAGACACCGAAATAGTAGCGAACGGAGGTTGGAGATGACTCGCGAAAGTGTGGGATACGAGACTGACGATGATACGCCAGATATAGTAGTCGCTTTTGATAGCGACGAAGACGATAGCGACAACGACGATGAACCGGAAATTGAAAAGCAACTCGCTTCCAACCGATCACAAAACTCCTCAGAGGTCTCAGACGGCCAACTCGATGCCACCCGGCTCTATCTCAATGAAATAGGTTTTTCCCCCCTTCTTACTGTAGAAGAAGAGGTGAAATATGCCCGCATGGCCCAGAAAGGGATCGAGGAAGGGCGTAAGCGTATGATCGAAAGCAATTTACGCCTGGTGGTGAAGATTGCAAGGCGTTATATGAATCGTGGCCTGGCCTTTCTGGATTTGATAGAGGAAGGAAATCTGGGCTTGATCCATGCGGTAGAAAAATTTGATCCAGAGCGGGGTTTTCGTTTTTCCACCTATGCCACTTGGTGGATACGTCAAACGATTGAGCGGGCTTTGATGAATCAGACCCGTACTATTCGCTTGCCGATTCATGTGGTGAAAGAACTCAATACCTATTTGAGAGCGGCCAGGGAATATGCCCAAAAGCTGGATCATGAACCCAGCCCTGAAGAGATCGCCCGCTTTTTGGATAAGCCATTGGAAGACGTGAAACGCGTGATGGGCTTGAACGAGCGCGTGACTTCAGTGGATACGCCGATAGGAAAGGATACGGAAAAGTCAGTATTGGACGGCATCCCCGATGAAAACAATTCTGATCCAGCCATCATACTGCAAGACGAAGACTTCAATCGGCATCTGGAGCTGTGGCTTACACAGCTAAACGATAAACAACGTAAAGTAGTGGAAGGGCGCTTTGGGCTGAATGGCCAACAGACGTCTACCTTGGAAGAAGTGGGTTCGCAGATTGGTGTCACCCGGGAGCGTGTCAGACAAATACAGGTAGAAGCCCTGGTGAAATTACGAGAAATCATGGAACGGGAAGGATTTTCAGCCGAAGCCGTCTTCAACTAAAACCTATCAAGCAAAAAAATGGGGGAGCTTCAAGGCTCCCTCAATCTTAATTTTTCAAAAATTTACAACTATCAGGAAAATCCAAATCACTTTGAATCCGACTAACTAGTGTTAGTTGGTTTTCTGAATAGTGATATGCTCAACCCTTATATTATTGCTGTATCAATACTTGTCGCGTTTATGTTTTCCTACAGTGCGCTTACTGTACAGGTTCGTCTACGTACATATCGCCTGACTAATCGCCTAGCATGGTCGCTCACGGGTGGCGCGCTACTTGGATTTGGGATCTGGAGTATGCACTTTGTAGGCATGCTGGCGTTGGAGCTGCCCGTTCCTGTCACCTACGATACTCTGTTAACAGTCATCTCCTTGATCGTTGCCATCGCAATGTGCAGTACCGGCTTCTATTTAATATCACGAAAAAACTTTTCCAGGATACTTTTGCTTACTTCCAGCTTATGCATAGGATTGGGTATCGCAGGGATGCACTATATGGGAATGGCTGCCATGCGTTTGCCGGCATCAATGAAAGTAGACATGCCTATTGTAGCTGCGTCTGTTTTGATTGCGATTGTGGTAGTTATTGTTGGACTGGTGCTAATTAAACAAACTGTGATTGAAAGACAGGATTCGGGAGTGGTCAGGAAATCCACTATTGCTTCAATTTTGGCGGCTGCCGTGAGTTCTATGCACTACACAGGCATGGCGGCTTATGAATTTGTTATAGATGAAGCGCCATCATTAGCCCATTATCAGCTTCAAAGCTCGTATACTAGCGTGTGGTTACCAATTATCGCTGTTGTGGCTTGTACGGGTATAGTGTTGCTTTTCAATTTTAAGAGAGAAATTTCGCCAAAAAAAGTTGTGAATCTTATCAGTGTGGTTATTGTCACTATAGGTTTTCTAGTCCTTGGGACTGCGATGAGCGTTGTTTATGAAATGGGTCTGAAAAGGGAGTCTATCAATATTGAGAATTCTGTATCTCGATACGCAAGTTTAATTTCATCTGTCGCAAATTTTGATTCAAAATTTAGTCAAGGAGACCATGTTTCGGGTAGTTTTGGTGCCACCGTGTCTCAGGTGGAAGAATCACTTTCTCGTGTTGCATCAGCCAATGATTCGGGTGAAACTGTATTGATTCGCAAGCATGGTAAAGCGTATCAACAGCTACTAAGTTCACACACCCCAACCAATAATGCCCCATTCACGTTATCGCCGAATAAAGCTTCTGAGCTAATTTTTGCAATGATATTTGAAGACAAAAGCGGGGTATTTATCTCCAATGGCTTTCTAACTAAAGTGCAAGCGCTCTATGCCTTTGAATACATTCCAGATTTGGATTTGTCTATCATTCAATATGAAAGTCTTGGCGAGTTTAACAAGCAGTTTGCAACCATAGTTTTCCTTATGTTGTTGGTGAGTGCAGGCTTGCTTGGTCTGGGAATATTTTCATTGCGCAGGATCATGGATCCCGTTGTTGACAGGTTAGAAAACACAAACATGATTTTGGAAAGCCAGGTTGAACAAAGAACGAGTGAATTGGAGAAGGCCCTGAAAGAAGCGGAAAATGCCTCCAGAACTAAATCCGAGTTTCTTGCAAATATGAGCCATGAAATAAGAACTCCAATGAATGGTGTGCTGGGCATGCTTCATCTATTAGAAAGTACGGAATTGGAAGAAGAACAGTACGATTATGTCAGAACCGCTCATAGCTCGGCTGAAACACTGCTCGCTTTACTTAACGATATTCTTGACCTTTCAAAAATAGAAGCCGGAAAGCTTGTCATTGAGGAAATAGATGTAGATGCCAGGGAATTGGTGGCTGATGTGGCTGAATTGTTTTCAAGTGTTTCTTCCAGCAAACACTTAGAGCTGATTGTAGATATTAGCGAGGAAATGCCTGCACGCGTGCTAGTAGATGAAACCCGCGTTCGACAAATACTTAGTAATGTTTTAAGTAATGCAATAAAATTTACTGCGTCAGGTGAGATACATATAAAACTTGAAGCGGTTAAAACAAAAGGCAAAAATGGCAGAATGAAGTTCAGTGTAAGAGACACAGGTATTGGTCTTTCCCCTGAACAGTGTAAGAATATCTTTTCCGAGTTTGAGCAAGCAGACGGATCCACAACGCGAAAATATGGTGGTACGGGATTAGGTTTGTCCATTAGCAAACGGCTAGTAGAGTTAATGAAGGGTGAGATTGCAGTCCAATCTGAATTAGGCGAGGGAAGTACCTTTACCATAGAATTACCTATGAAGATTCTCAAATCAGGCGAGAAGGGCGCATATCGATTTGATCCAGATAATCTCCATATACTTGTTTTAGATGATAACCTCACGAATCTTTCCATTTTGGAAAAGATGTTAAGCCGTTGGGGATTGCGCTACACCAGCTACTCCCAGCCTGAATTGGCTTTAGAAGCAATCAAAGAAAATAAACTTGGCTTTAATATGGTTCTACTAGATATGATGATGCCAAATATAAGTGGAGAAAACTTTGCCGATAGAATTACCCACCAAGAAAACTTTAAAGATCCGATTATTTTACTATCATCCGCCAGTGATCTTCTTTCACGAGAAAGGGCAAAAGAAGTGGGTATTGACGTAATGTTACGAAAACCTGTTCGTCAGTCTACTCTTTTCGATAGTATCGTCACGCTGACAAAGCAAGCCGATGTTTTTGAGGTAGATCAACCAGCGTCGATCAACGAGAATCATAATTCTCTTAATGAATATTCGGGTTTTAGTCTATTAGTAGTCGAGGATAATCCCATCAATCAAGAAGTGGCGGTCGGGTTGTTGAGGATGAGGGGAGTTCAGGTGGAGTTGGTTTCCAATGGGAAAGCCGCTGTGGAACGGTTAAGGGAGAGACAATTTGATTTGGTGCTAATGGATTGTCAGATGCCTGAGTTGGACGGATACGAAGCGACA
>JAOUPJ010000306.1 GCA_029879945.1 Gammaproteobacteria bacterium | reverse complement strand
CGCCAAATTTAACCTCATCCCCATACACAGTTTTATCTGACTCCACTTGCAGCCACAGTGCAGTATCGCCGAGCCGAAGACGATCTCCGGTAGTGGGTCCAAACATTTCAGCATAGGCCTGGCGCGTCATTTTCATTGCTTTACCCTCCAAGCGTGCCCATTATTTTTTGTTGAAATCCGTATATCGTTTTAGTCCCCGCGTATTCTACTAATTCGACAGTTCGTTTTTGACCGGGCTCAAAACGCACCGCAGTCCCCGATGGGATGTTCAAGCGATACCCTTTTGTGTTTTCTCTATCGAATTGAAGGGCCGAATTGGTTTCGTAAAAATGATAATGAGAGCCCACTTGAATTGGCCTATCACCTGAGTTTCCGACCTCAACAGAAATAGTCTTTCTCCCGACATTAATCTCCAACTCACCTTCCATCGCAATCAATTCACCGGCAATCATACCACCCCCTTTTATCTTATTGGCTCGTGTACCGTTACCAACTTGGATCCATCCGGAAACGTGGCTTCTACTTGGATTTCAGGAATCATTTCAGCAATTCCGTCCATCACCTCTTCCCGCGTCAGCAATTCCGTCCCTTCATGCATAAGCTGTGAAACGGTTTTCCCTTCCCGAGCGCCCTCCATGATTGCAGCAGAAATGTAGGCAATGGCCTCCGGATAATTCAGTTTAAGGCCTTTTTGCTTACGCCGTTCAGCCAGTAGCGAGGCCGCAAAAATAAGCAATTTGTCTTTTTCTCTTGGAGACAATTCCATAATCCTAACCTCCCCTATGTATTCCAGATTCTAGGGGCGACCGGTTTCGCCTCCCCGGCAAGACTGCGATGGATACACCACAAGTCATAGAATATCGATTTCGCTTCCTGAACAGACCGACCCAAATACCTCGCGATGAAGATGCCCTCCACCCGTGTAAGCACCAAGGAACCCAACGCAGGTGCCCAATCGCTGTCTAGTTTTTCAATCCGAGTGGAGTAAAAAGTGGCAAATACATCTTGTTCTTGCCAGCCCCAAATGGCATCAAGCATCACGTCACCACCCGTTGCGGCGCTTGCGTCATTCAATATTGGCCTGCCATTTCGGTAGAAAATCGTTCTTTGAATGAAGTTTCCTTCTGAAAATTTTTCGCCCGACACGGGCCTACCCAGGCATAGCAGATCCCATGTGACACCATGGGCATCCTTATCCAAGTTGATTTCAGTAACCGTTCGGGAACGCGAACCAGAGAAATAGATAGTCTCTTGTGGAAACCACTCCAGCGATGCATGAGGCCCTATTGATAGCAGAGACGAGATCCTGCTATGCGCTCGATCAGATCGATAGATTTTGTTTGCGCCAGGGGTTGTAATCAGAACGTTCGCGCCGGATTCCACCCTAACATTTGTGTTTAAGCAGTCTCCCCCAACCACACCACCTGGTGGGTGCAGTAAATAGACGTGACAACGATTATCGTCTGCAGGGTAAAATGCTCTCTGCACGCGTAAAGGGCCCATATGACGATTTCTGCGTAGAACCGTTTTGTTCCGGCGTGATTCAAATAGGAGATCTAAACTGGCCGACCAACCGATTTTAGCAAGATCCGAACTCTCTTCAAGGGCTATCAGAGACACCATTCACCTTTCCATCGCTACATTTACAAAATCGTGCACTGTAAAATGCAGTGAGCAATCCGAATGCCACTGAATTTTTCTCGTAATTTCAGATTGTTACTTTTTGAGAGAACGAATTGTTTCGCAAATTGCATCAAACTGGCGCACAGACTTTCCTTACACGCACTTTTTTGGGTCAAGCAATTCAGAGCATGTGCGACTGATCTTCGTTTAGTCGGTAGAATCTGCTCGAATCATTGATAGGGCTACTGTGCATAAAAGCATAAGTTGGCCACACCATGTCGTTTACAAATTTCATAATTTTCACACTACGATCTAGAGGGTCGGACCAAGGTAGACTATTGACTCGATAGATTTAAAAACGGGAAGACGATATCTGAGAACGACTAATGGCTACCCCCAATGTTTTACCTCTGAATCAAGGGGTCTGATCCCACTATGCCAAAGAATCAGGAGCCCGCTGACCAGTCCTTGAGATTTACACACACACCTTTAAATAGTATCTGCTCTGAGGGTTGTGATTTTTCAGACGCGATGGGATCGGCGCTGATCACCAGCTGCTTGGCCTTTTTCATTTTTTCCCAAAGCTCTTTATTTACACTAATTTCTTTCTGGCCTGCTTGTACTACTGTCAGGAACACAGTTTTTTCGCTTTCCTTGTCCACCATCCATAGACGCAGCTCGCGGCCTTGTTCGGCCATCAGTTCTTTCTTACTTTTTATTTCCAGTCGGAACGGTTTGTTGTAGGCGAGTATGGCGACTTTCGGTTTTTGCTCGGGATTATTAAGCACGCCCACATAGACCAGATCACTGATCGCGTCCTCAGTGTCTACAGCGGGTTGCATTAGTTGGAATCCGATAAACACCACAAGACATGCTGATAACAGGCCGTTACCCAAGGCCAACGGCCGCCAGATATTTAGATTTTGCCACCAGGATGTTTTTGCTTGTGGCGCGGGTGTGGAGATTTTTTGCATAAGCGTGTTGAGTACACGTGCTGGCGGTGCAACTTCAGGCGTTTGCTCGTTTAAGGGCACGAGTTTTTCCTGCCACGCCACCACGAGGCCTTGCACCTTAGGGTCTTCGTTCATCTGCTTTCTAAAGCGTTCGAGATCGGCGCCGGATAGACTACCGAGCACATACTCTGCGGCGAGCATTTCGATCTCTGGTAATTCCTGTTCGCTCATATCTTCAGGCATCCTCGAATACTCTCCAGTCCGCGCCTTAACCAGGTTTTCACTGTGCCCAATGGCCATTTGCCCTGATCAGAAACTTCGGATGCGGTGTAGCCCTGGTGATAAACCATCAGCAAACACTTCTGTTGATCTTCATTCAACAATTTCATGCAATGCATCAACCGATTTAACTCTTCACTTGTTTCCGCCTCACCGTTATGACTGAACTGGTCTTCCATATCGTCGGTCCATTCCGTGTGAGCGTCTTCCTGTCTGGACGCACTGGCTCTCAACATGTCGAGACACTGGTTGCGTACGATGTTGATCAGCCAGGTCATGGGTCTGCCGCGTTGAATATTGTAATCAGCCGCGTAGTGCCATACCTTTAAGCAGGCCTCCTGTAGTGCTTCTTCAGCTCGGGCCTCTTGTTTCAATATACGTAGGGCGACGCCAAAAAGTTTCGCGGAAGTTAATTCGTAGAGTGTTTTAAACGCGTCCGGATCCTTCAAGGCACATTGGGCGATGAGCTGTAGCAAGCGATCCTGGCTTTGTTGAGATTGATAATGCATGTAAAAACAGACTAGTATGTGTGTCTGCGAACTCTAGCAGACAGATCACAGGGTTTCAACGAACACTCTATTAGGATTAGGCTGATCGAACAAAATTGAATCCTTTTGAAGGGATGCTACGTAAGTGATACTAACAGCGCCGTATTCAAGGGCGGCCAGTAACGATTTTAGAACGTAAAATAAAGGTGTAACTTAATGAAATATCAAGAATAATCGCGTGCACGAGCCTTGGCCGCAAACCTCACTCTAAACCTGTTTACGGCTTTCATCCTGTTATTGCTCACCGCTTGTGGTGATAGTGGTAGTGACGAAGTACCACCCGAACACAGCTTTGCGCAACAGGCCTACGTCAAGGCCCTTAATGCTGATGCGGGCGATTTGTTTGGCTATAGCGTGGCGCTGGAGGGTGATACCCTGGTGGTAGGCGTACCCAGTGAACAAGGTGATGCCAGCAGCACCGCAAAGAATCCAAATAATAATATTCCTATTACTGATTTTAGTGCTGGCGCTGTGTATGTCTTCACCCGCAGTAACGGTGTCTGGAGCCTACAGGCCTACCTCAAGGCCAGCAATGCCGATGCGGATGACGGATTTGGTTGGAGTGTGGCCCTGTCCGGTGACGCCCTGGTGGTGGGGGCACTCCTTGAAGACGGCGATGCCTCCAGCACCGCCGCCATCCCGAATGATAATGCGCCTGGTGCCGGGGCGGTGTATGTCTTTACCCGCACGGGCACCAGCTGGAGCCAGCAGGCCTACCTCAAGGCCAGCAATGCCGGGACGGGTGACGGGTTTGGCCGTAGCGTGGCCCTGTCCGGCGACACCCTGG
>JAOUPJ010000305.1 GCA_029879945.1 Gammaproteobacteria bacterium | reverse complement strand
TGAGAATCGAAGGAAATTATAATATTGAATCACATTCTAGCTTTTATTTTCCTCTAGGTCTTTATTTAAACGTCGAACAAGGTAGTTGTACTTCAAAGTCAAACGCAATAATTCTGCCTTTGCCCAATATTGGAGTGAGATTTCGAAAAAAGTTCGGATTATTTCAGGTAGCCAGTAGTTTTTCTATTGGTTTTTATGGAGAGCCGAGGTTTAGTTTTTCCATTTTGCATTAAAGAAAAAATCATGCACCTAACAATTGAATAGAGCGGACAGCCATCCGCGGGCTTTCTGTTGCGCTATCGCTGTCGCGATTATAGCGCAACAATCAGCGCCGCTAATGTCTGTCCGCCGCTCATTCAGGCCGTTAGGCTGTAAAGATATAAACGAGGAGTATATGTTTGTTCGATTATTGATAACTATATTTATAGTATTTAGTACGAAGGTTTATGCGGAAGATGCATTAGAAGTTGAGGGCGCTTTTCTTTCTGAATATTGTTCTGAGTATTTTGGAATGCTGAATTTCCGATTCGAAAATAATACCGACGAATGGGTCACAATAAAAGAAGTTAACATAAGTTTCCCGGAGGTCAAAGATACATTTGTGATAGATATAGTCACAGGGAAATCACTTATAAGTTGGCATGAAGCTACGTCAACATTGATTGCCGAGAATAGATTCATGAGTAGCCTTATACTAGGTGTATTGTCTGGGGCAGGCGCAGCTATGATTGGAAAAGGGGGTAGTCAAGGGATTGGAGGTGCTGTTGCCATTGGGTCACTAGGAACACTTGCGTTAAAAAATATAAGTTCAGTTAGGACAGATATAGCTGCGTTAAATTTAGTACCAAGCAGCCACTTGTTGCACGGAGAGATATTGGTACCCCCAAGCTTAGTAGCTGATAGGTGGATATTGTTGAACACTAAGGATTCGAAAAAAACTCCATATATAACCGAAGTTGTTGTGGAGGCAAAAACTGATAAAGGTACTAGAGTTAATAAAAAAATTATTTTGCGTACTGATCAAGATAGATCTTGTAGATGGCAAAGTAAATTGTTGAAGGGTAACTTCGGTGATTTTTAAAAAACAGCCTAACAATTGAATAGAGGCGACCTGCGACCGCTGGCCTTATTTTGCGCTATTCGCTCACGCGAATTGTAGCGCAAAAGTCGGCCGCGCTCTTGGTCGCACGCGCCTCATTCAGGTCGTTATGTTGCTAAAGAACGCTATGGCAATTTATCAATTTGTATTTTTTCTCGTACCAAGAAGCTGGGTTGGTTCTCCGGAGTTTTCAATCGGTGCTTTATTCAATGAAGAGGGGTATGTTGATACCAATGCTGCTTGGAAAGCTTACGGCTCTGTTTCTGAATTAGAAAAGCGATTTTCTAGCATTTTCCCGGAAAACGAGTCAAGCGAAGTAGGGATTCGAATCTGGGGTGAAGAGGCAGGTAATGATATACAGCTATTTTACTCCGGAGATGTTGTAGAGGCAGTACAAGTTCGATTGGATAAAAGGAACCTATCATACTCGTCGTTATCGGATATCGTCGAAGTGTCAAAGCGAGTTAAGTGTTCCATTTTTCTACCTCGCAAAAAGATTGTAATAGATCCAGATAGTACGCAGTTGATGGAGTTTATTAAGGGTGAAAAGTAGAAATGTACCCAAGTATTCGAGATATTCCTAAAAAATTGCGAGAGTTGGAAGGAAACTGTGGGCCAATTAGCGTTTGGATGGTTTTAGAGAGAAATGGAATAGAAGCAGACCCAGAAGAAATTATTGTTAGATGTGGTCACAATCTAGAATACGGTAGTTTTTCTATTTGCTTAGCGAATGCATTATATGAATATGGCTTGAGTGTGGAATTTTATTCTGATCACGACCCAAAGCCACAAACTGCTGAAATTGAAGCATATAAAAAGGCACAGGATAGGTTTAGTGTGAATAAAGCTCTCTCACTAACATCGTTGCTAAGGAAAGTAGAGAAGGGCAGTAGTTGTATAGTTAGTTACGCTACTTGGGGCGGTGAAGGTCACTTTTCGCCGGTGGTATCGTCCAAGACGAACAAAGTCGTTCTTGCGTACGAAACAAACTATGAAATGTTAAAGTCGGTTTTCCGGTATCGATGGCGCGCGCCAGAAATTTTAAGGCAGTGCGTGGTCGCAACATAACAATTGAATAGAGGCGACCTGCAACCGCGGGCTTTCTTTTGTGCATTGAATCGCTACGCGATTATCGCACAAAAGTCACCCACGCTTTTGGTCGCCGGCGCCTCATTCAGGCGTTATGTGGCGACTGGCAATTCAATTATAAACCCAGGTTGAGCAATAATGGATTATTTGATTTCGACTCAGTTGATAAAAAGTAGTATCTAACTCAAAAGTTTAAAAATGAAAGGATGTATTGTTAAAAAGAAAAAAGCTTGTCCTGCAAATCTATTTGCACTACTATTTTTATCATTTTTCTGCTTGAACGGAAATGCCGAGAATTCTCAAAGAAACACTCAAGAAATAGAATTGGTTCGACCTAGTGGAATAATATTTTTACAAGAAAAAGAAGGTGAATTTGAACAGACAGTTAAGAACGCTTTGGTGCCTCTGTTAGAGACGCTAGTAGAAGTACGAAGTGCTTATTTGGTTCTGGTAGAGTATGGCATAAATAATCGAAGCGTGGCGCTTTGTTTAGATGCTGGAGTAATTGATGAGCGTTTAATTGCAGAGAAAGTATCGAAAGTATTCAAAAATGTCGCTGGAAAAGAATTATTTTTAGATATTTTGTTTCTAAATGAAATGCAACGACTAGAAGTCGAAAAAGTCGCGCGGGCATTTTATAGAAAGTAACTGGAAATGGGCACAACACTGACTAATAATCATTGAGGTATGCGCCACATAACAATTGAATAGAGCTGACCTGCAACCGCGCGCCTCGCTTTGTGCGATGGCTTCGCCATTTTCGCACAAGCTTCGTCACCGCTTTTGGTTGCACGCAGCTCATTCAGGCCGTTAGGTGCCAAATATAGGTATAATATGTTGATCAAAAATCTAGTTATAATCACAATTGTTTTATTTTTTACTGGCTGTAAGCATTCAGGTGGAAATGAGGATCCAGGAGAAAAAGCAATACCCGAACAGAAAGCTGTTTACGTCGCAGACTGCAGTAAAATAGACAAACGGAATATATTGCTTCCAGATCCAAATCCTGAAAAATCTGACTTCAAAATGCGAGTCACTAATAACTACGAGTTAATTAGAGATGGCGACATAAATTCAAGGGTGAGCTTCCGAGTCGCGATAAATGGAAAAGTTGTAATAGGATTTAACGGAAAGGGAACTTTAAACTATTATTACTGGAATACTGATGTAAATTTATATAAAAATTTCTCTGCATGGCTAGAAAGAGATGGAAAAAAGGTAAGTAACACTGTCGAATATATTCCAACCAATTTGGATGAGAACTATCAAATTAAGCTAGAAGATTCTCTAAAAGTTAAATTAGTAGATAACTTTGGCGATCATCTCTTCTGGGTCTTAGACAAAGAAGGCACTACAGTTGAACGCAAGCCAGTAAAAGAAGGTAACTACGAATTACCCGAGTTATGGCCAGGGACCCGGCATAGGGCGTGGATTGAAAAAAGAATCCCCTCAAGTGAACCTGTAATTGTCTCGAATATTGTTGAAATTGAAAAGGATGAGCCGTGTGATTACCCATATAGTTTGTCGTTGAATGAATTCACCTATGAGATCAGTAGAAACGGCGGTTCGGAGATGTCGCTGGGATGGGTAATTCAAAAAGATGGTGAAGAAGTACTAGTGAGATCAGCGAGAGATGAATTTAAATACACTTACATAGGAAATCAATCAGGTTCCTACTATAGAATATGGTTGGAGAGTTTTGGTGATGGTAGATATGTGAAGGTTAGCAACACGTTAGAGTATAAAGTTCCATAGTGTATATTCAGTATGGCACCTAACAATTGAATGGAGAGGGACCATCAACCGCGGGCTTTCTGTTGCGCTATCGCTACGCGATTTTAGCGCAACAACCAGCGCCGCTTATGGTTGCTGGCCCCTCATTCAGACGTTAGCTGGATTCTAGATTTCTAAGTATGAAAAATAGTATTGTTGTATTTTTAGTCGTTGTAATACTGAGTGGTTGTGAGTGGACCGGTGAATTTTCCGGCGAACTTCGCGATAGTATTACTGCAA
>JAOUPJ010000063.1 GCA_029879945.1 Gammaproteobacteria bacterium | reverse complement strand
AACGGTATTAAAAAGATAACAGAGAATATAAGGCTGAAGATTATATGGATAAATGAATATTTTTCCCCTTTTCGAAATCGGAAATAATTTTTAATCAGCGCGAAAAACATGATAAAAAAAAGGGTGCCATATATGAAAGACATTATCATTAGCTGTCATTCTTGAATTTAAACATGTTGAGATAGGGTTGCACAGTATGGGCTGGCAGATTAGGGTAAACTCGAAGTCAGAGTTTACAAATCACAGTTGAGCATACTACTCCGTCCGTACATAGCCGCTGCGTTGTTAGTGAATATGGTTCGCTGGCTAAGCGAAATGCCCACAGTATACTATAACTATATGAAAGACAGTGGAAATACCGGCTATACTGTATTAATATACAGTATCAGGAGGGCTAGGCAATGAGTAGGATCGAATGGACAGAACAGACATGGAATCCGGTTACAGGATGCATCAAAATTTCCCCTGGCTGTAAGCATTGCTACGCTGAAACCATGGCAAATCGTCTGCAAGCCATGGGCGCACCAGGATATGAAAACGGATTTGGTTTGAGCATTTTACCAGAGCGGCTTACGCAACCCCTAAATCGCCGCAAACCTACCGTATATTTCGTCAATTCAATGAGCGATCTTTTTCAGGATGGTGTGCCTTATTCATTCATTGATCAGGTTATGGAAGTGATTTCACAAACACCTTGGCATACCTATCAAATCCTCACCAAGCGAAGTCAACATATGCGTGAATATTTTTCCAATCGGAGTGTACCGAACAACGCTTGGCTTGGCGTTTCAGTGGAAGACAAAAAGTACGGCAAGCCACGTATAAAAGATCTTCAAGCAATTAAAGCAAAGACGCGTTTTCTTTCTGTAGAGCCACTACTGGAGGATATTGGCAGAGTTTCACTCTCTAAAATTCACTGGGTTATTGTAGGTGGTGAATCAGGATTTGGTGCGCGGCCGATGAAGGAAGAGTGGGTGAGCAGTCTTCGGGATCAATGCAAAGAGGCGCAGGTCGATTTTTTCTTCAAGCAATGGGGTGCTTGGGGTGCTGATGGAAAGAAACGCTCTAAAAAAGAAAACGGTCGTAAACTACAAGGAAGGACGTGGGATATGATGCCAGCCTTGGCTATGTGACAACGATATGAAACATAAAAAGGAAAATAACAATGACAAAACACAGCTTTGGTGGGCACTGGACTGAACTCAAGCTCAAAATTCTAAAAAACTATCTTGGTTTCTATACCTCTGCTTTGAAAAACCAACCTTTCAAGCTTCTATACATTGATGCTTTTGCCGGAACTGGCGAGCGTCAACAAATAATTCCAGAGGCTCCTATTTTAAAGGAAGAGGCCTATGAGGAAACCCTGGCTGGGTCTGCCCGTATTGCTTTGGAAATTGATCCTCCCTTTTTCGAATACCATTTTATAGAACAAAATAGTAAGCGTTTTGAACGCTTAAAAAGCATAGCTGCAGAATATGAAGATAGGCGATGTTATTTTTATAATGGAGATGCCAATGAGGAATTACGGTACATCATCAATAAACATATCAGAACTGGATCAAGGGCTGTATTATTTTTAGACCCCTATGGTTTAAGTGTAGATTGGGAAACATTGAAGTTTATTAATGAAACGGGAGTTATAGATGTTTGGTATCTTTTTCCCTTATCCGGTTTTATTCGGCAGGCAGCCATCAAGTTTGACGATATTGAACCTTATAAAATAGAGGCCTTGAACAGACTGTTGGGTACAACTGATTGGAAGGAAGTTTTTTACTCCGATGAATACAAGCCACAACAGGCCGATCTGTTTTCTGCTCCAGCCGAAAGAACAGAAAGAACTGCCACTCCTGTGGAATTTGAAAACTATGTTAAAAAGCGGTTAGATTCTGTATTCAACTATGTTCATGAGCCAGTAGGCCTTCCGAAAACAGGTGCCCAACTTTACTCCTTATTTTTATGTGTCTCCAACCCAAATCGAAAAGCGATCGATTTAGCCAAAAGAGTGGCCAGGGATATCATTCGAAATAGTTAAAATGATCAACGCCACATAGGGTAAGACGCCCCGGCTAAGTCCTACTCAGCGGTATGAGCCTTTTCTGGACACAACTCTGAGTAGCGGAAGGAGTGTCTATGGACTCAGAACTTAAAAATCAACTTATGCAAGACATACACAAATATGGAAATGAGTCTAAGAATTTCTATCTGCCCTAATGATTCCCTTACAAAAGATCATCCACACTAGGTTGTCGTCCAGGTCTGGCCAATGAATGCCTTCCCTGTTTCCCACTACATCACCTGCCTAGCTTCTTCCAGTGTTATCATTAAAGTCAGCTCATTTGCTGGTGACTCATGAAATCCACATCGTAGATAGAAGCGTTTCGCGTCATCGGATAACGCATGAACCAACAAGGCGCGGATACCGGCCTGCTCGGCGACGATCAACGTACGCAATATGGCATCCTTGAGTAAACCCACACCCATCTGTTTACCCTGCCATTCTTTATCCACTGCTAATCGCCCGAGCACCATAACAGGGATGGGTTCTGGCATATTACGACGTACTTTTCCAGAACTCTCCTCCCTGGCGACTGCGCCTACGGCAAGCGAATAGTACGCAATGACTGTTTTTCCATTGGGCACGACGAAGGTTCGGGAAGCACCGCTATTCTCGTTTTTTAAGGCGCGTTTTTGTAACCACTCATTCAGGGAACTATTGCCGCAATCAAAACCGGTAACGTCGTGATTTTCATTAATTGGCTCCGGAGGCGTTATTCCCATGGGGCTTTTTTATTCATCAACTTGCGTAGAGCAGGATTATCTTTTACAGGCGCATCAAGTGCTTGATTAAAAGCCTTAAAATTAGCCTGATCGAGCTGGAAAAGCCTTTGGTCGAGCAAAACATTCTCAGCCTCGCGGCAAGCAGCTTCAAGCATAAAGTCAGACCGGTTCTTACCCAATAACGAGGCGGCGCGGTCGATTAAACTACGCTGGGAATCCAAGGCCCGCAGGTTGATGGGCGCTGTTCGGGTTGCCGATTGAGCCATTGGGGAATCCTCCATTTCGGATACTATACGTACTGTAGTGTATATCGGATAGATATACAATATTTAAAGGTACAAAGAGGTATTTTTTGCCACTGGAGTCAGGTCTTCCCCGGAATTCGCTCCACTACTTCCGGGCTACACTAAACCGAGATTCCCAAGTTATAACACAGAATGAATTTATTACTATTTGATATCAATATGTTATAGAGTTTCGCTCAACTTCCTTGACTCCCGGCCGAATTCTACCTATATTAAAAACGAACGTTCGTTCTTTATTGAGTCGGGACGAGTCCCCATTACAGAAGGTGAGCCCATGCCCCCTAAAGTCAGTGACGAGCATTCCGAGCAGCGATGCAGTCAGATTATCAATGCAGCAATGAATTGCTTTTCCCGTAAGGGGATTCATCAAACGTCCATGAAAGAGATTTGTGCGGAGGCGGAGCTGAGTCCGGGGGCGGTCTACAGTTACTTTGACAGCAAAGAGGCCATTATCGATGCCGTGTATCGCGCCTGTAACCAGCATGATGTGGAAATATTCAACTCCGCCAGGGAGCAAAATGTTTCGCTGGAGGAACAAATTGAATTCAATGTGCGCAGTTTTCTGAATGGACTGATGCAGGAACATGCCTCGGAATGGGTGCGGGCCGATTTGATGTTTCGATCGGAAGCCTTAACCAATCCGCAATTTATGTCCTACCTGCAGCAAAACTATTTTGCAGTAATCAATATGATTGAAGAGTTGGTCCAGTATTGGCAGGCAAAAGGCCGAATCAAAAAAGACCTGGACTCAAAATCGGCCGCCCAAGTGCTTTTTGGTATGGTGAACAACGCAGCCTTTCAGTTCACTGTCGATGCAGATTTTGATGTGGAGAAATATGCAAATACAGCGTTAAAAATTATTTTTGGTGAATTTCTAATTAACAACAACTAGTTTTCCAAAGCCTGGGAGAATCCAATGAAAATCTTTCTAACAAAACTAAGCGCTTTGTTTGAAGCGGTTCCTGATACCACACGTCGCTATCGCTGGTTTATTTGGGCCTTCTTTTTAGTTGTATTAGGTGCTTATGGTTCAGGCGCTGCCAAATTTCAATTGGACTTGTCTGACGAAGGTTTCTTCGCCAAAGACGATCCCGTACGTGTGGCATACAACCAGTTTCGCGCCAATTTTGGCAGCGACGATAATATCTACATTCTCTACAAACCGACGGATGGTGACGTGTTTTCCCACCAGTCCCTCAAAGCGATGCGCGACTTACAGGAAGAGATTCTCAATTATCGTCTCAATTTGAAAGAAGGTGAGACCTCTCCTCTGGATCACATCCTGGAGATCAAAAGTATCGTCAATGCCAGTTATCTGGAGGCTTCGGTAGATGCGCTCATCTCACGGCAATATGTGGGCAGTGAAATTCCCACACGTCAAAAAGATCTGGACGACCTGAAAACAAATGCCTTAAATCATCCAGACTATCCTCTGATGTATATCTCCAAAGATACTCAGTACGGCGCGTTTCTGATTCGAACGGATCTGGGCACCAGGCCAGTCAATAAGGGCGAGACAGAGCAGGCCCAACCGCTGAACATGGAAGACATGGACCTGAGTGAGCTGGACATCACAGATATGGGATCGGGGGTGCAAGCGGCGTCCAAAGTCGCGGACGAACATATCGAGTTTGAATTTATTGATCCACAGGAATACGTGGACCTCATGCACAAGCTCAACGAAACCATGGAAAAACCTGAGTATACAAAGTACATGAGTTTTCATCCGGTAGGTAATGCGGTGGTGCATACCTTCGTGATGGATATCCTGTTCAAACAGATCAATGTGGTGATGAGCTTGTCCTTGCTGTTAATCATTATCATGCTGTGGATTTTGTTTCGATCGGCCTCGGCAGTGCTTTGGCCGGTAGTGATTATTTGCTCGGCTTCGCTATTGACCATCGCTACCCTGGGTTGGTTGGGTCTGCGCATGAATATGATGGTCAATATCACCGTGTTCATGGTCTTGGTTGTGGGTGTGGCAGATGCCGTCCACTTGCTTTCCGGTTATATTTATTTTCGTAATCACGGCAACGACCATCACCAATCATTGCGACTGGCCTATCGAAACGCGGGAACGGCCATATTCCTCACTAGCGTGACCACTGCCATTGGTATGTTGGCCCTATTCATGGTGCCCATCGATGCGATACAGACCTTTGGTTTCTCTGCCGCAGTAGGTGTGTTGTTCGCCTTTGTTATTTCTGTTTTTATGTTACCCGTGATGCTGGATGTGTGGCGGCCCTACAAAAAACTGAAGGTGGCGGCCGGTGATATGGATTCGCGTAAGCACCACGTGATACAAAAAATGCTGTTGCGGGTGGAGCACCTGAGTCATCTAAAGCCATCGGTTAATATCACCATTTTCACCGTTCTGCTTGGTGTGTTTGTGTTTGGCTTGACGAAAATTGAGGTGGACTCAAACCCGATGAGTCTTTTTGATCCTGAAACGCCCATCGTCGCTGATTTTGAACTGGTGGACGAGAAAATGGGCGGCACCCAGGCAGTGGAAATCATGATCGATATGGGTGTGGAAAATGGCCTGAAGGACCCGGTCGTGCTAAAGGCCATGGAACGTTATCAAGACTACCTAGTGCAGACATTTCCCGGTGAAGTGTTACGTACCAATTCCTTGGTCAATATCGTAAAGGATTCCAACAAATCGTTAAACGGCGGCAGGGAAGACTATTACCGCATTCCCGATGAGCCCAGAGTTGTAGATCAAACTCTGTTCCTGTTCAATAATGCTAACCCCAAGGACAGACGCCTGGTAGTTTCTGATGACTATCGCAAGGCCCATATCACCGCCAGTTTTACCAATGTGGGTTCCAAGCGCTATGTGGAAGTGTTTGAGGTCATCGAGCCGGTAGTAGAGGAAATTTTCGGACCGCTACGCAACACTTACCCGGAAATGAAAATCACAACCACGGGCGGCATGACGCTGTTTTCAAAATTACTGGATCTTCTGAGCTGGTCTCAGATCAAAGGATTCGGTATCGCACTAGCCCTGATATCGATTGTGCTATTGCTTGTGTTTTCGTCCATCAAGATGGGTCTGGTTGCTATCTATCCCAATCTCTTTCCGCTGGTAGTGATGTTTGGTTTGATGGGCTATCTGGGAATTCCATTGGACGTGGACACGCTAATTGTGGCGCCCTTGATGATTGGTATCGTGGTGGACGACACAATCCATTTCATGAATCACTATCGGGCTGAAATCATGAAACATGGCGATGTGTCGAAGGCCATACAGGTGGCGTTTAGAGAGGTAGGGCAAGCGATCACCTTTACTTCGCTAATTCTGGCCTTGTCGTTTATGGCCATGATAGGTCTGGATCATCAGGGGCTGAAAAATTTCGGAATCTTGAGTTCTTTGACCATCATAACGGCTCTAATTGCTGAACTGTTTTTGTTGCCAGCCCTGCTCTCTAAAACAAATGCGGGTGTAGAGCTATATAGTGCAAAATCGAATAGCCAAACCGCCCCTGCGGCAGCGTAAAAAAAGGAATGATAATATGAAGGCCTTGTTTGCAGTATTTCTTTTATTAGGACCCCTCTTGGCGCAGGCGCAAACTGCGCGAGACATCGTTCAGCAAGTCATCGATAGAGATGACGGGAAGACACAATATTCCAAAACCACCGTGGCGACCTGTAAATACACGCTGACTGGCGGACGCCTGGCCTGCAGCGAACAGCCCAGAGTGAAAGTGTTGGAATCTGCGACCAAAGATTATGGAAAAAAGGGCAAAGACAAAAAGACCGTAATGATCATTCATGAACCCGCTTCTGAAAGAGGAATAGGGTTTTTGCAATACGACTATGACGAACAAGACAAAGACTCGGACCAGTGGATGTTTCTCTCCGCTCTGGGAAAGATAAAGCGCATTGTTTCCGGTGATGATAATCAACCCAAGACTGGCACGCTGTTCGGGTCGGAATTTGGCTATGAAGATACCGAGCAGCGGCATATTGATGACTTCACCTATAAGCTTTTAAAGGAAGAAACGCTACGTGATAGACCGGTATGGGTGATTGAATCAATACCGACACCGAAGCATGCGCGGAAGAGTAATTACTCACGATCTGAGCAGTGGATCGATAAAGAGCGCTTCGTGATGTTGAAAGTTAAGCTATATGACAGACGTGGAAAATTGATCAAGCAAATGAGTCAGAGTGATTTTGTGCAAAAGCAGGGAATTTGGATAGCCAAAAAACTCAATATGAATAATGTGCAAAGTCAGCGTATCAGCACTATGAAAGTGGACGATATCGTCGTCAATCTCGACGTGGACGATGAATTGCTGACAAAGCGAACCTTGTCTGACGCCGCATTTCGTAGCAGTAAACTGGAAAAACTGAGAAGTGTCGCTAAGTGAAATATTTGAGTGTCTCCTTAGTCCTTTTCGTAGCCCTATTTAGCGCCGTAGGGCAGGCAACAGAACTGGATGAAATTCTGGATTCCACCGTCGACTTCGATATTCCAGCGGTTACTGAACCGGAATCTAAGATTAAGCTGGATTTCGCCTATCAAATTGGCGTTGAGGCGGGTGGTAAGAATGAATTGAATAGCCACAAACTGGAATCGCGTTTTCAGTGGCAGGATTTTCTGACTCAGAAAATCTACGCCAGTGTGGATGCAAAGCTGTTGGCTCGTCTCCCCAAGGACCAGTCCTTGAGTAAGGGAAAGGACGCGGAAGCAGACTACCGGGTTCGAGAGTTGTCCTTGCAGCGGAATTGGCAGGCATTTAGTCTTAAGGCCGGAATGCAACCCGTCATCTGGGGTGAGATGGATACACTCACCATCACGGACGTGATGACCCCCTGGGATTATTCAGAGTTTGCGTTCACTTCACCCGAAGATGCCCGCGTGGCACAGGGTACAATTCGGCTCAACTATTTTTCCAGCCAAGCTACGATGGACCTGGTTTACACCCCCTATCCCTTGGCCAATCGCTTTCCGGGTGGAAGTGCCGAGAGTCTATTGGACTTGATGCTGCCGGGGATTGAAGTGCAATACGATGAAGATTTTCCGAAAGTGGGAGACGACTACGAGCTAGGAATGCGGGTCAAGACGACCCAAGGGCCAAGCGACTATGGACTCTATGTGGCGCATGTCATGAGCGACTTGCCTTTTTTTCAGCTTGTGTCACCGCCCCTCACTTTTCCTTGGCAAATGGAGTTGCAATACAGCAGTTACGATATGTTGGGCATCAGCGCCAATCGATCCATGGGGAATTTATTGTGGAAGCTGGAGCTGGCCTATAAGGACAATATGTATCTCCCCGGTCTGGAATTTATACGTCGCGATGTGATAGAGGTGGGGGCCGGTTTTGATTACAACGCCAATGGAAGCTACGATCTAACCCTGGAAATCTTGAATCAGCAGATTCGTTCCGGTGAAGGACAGCTCGTGGGTATGAAGCCCAGAAATAATCAAGTCAATCTACGTTGGTCCAAGAACTTTCTGCATCAGACCTTGGCCACAGTCTACTATTTTTCCTATCAGGTCCAATATGGTGATCGAACACATGCCGCATCACTACAATACAAGCTTAATGATGACTGGCGCGTAGACATGGTCGGAACGCTCTTTCAAATCGAAAACACAGAATCACCGATGCAGTTCATTGATGACTGGGATTCGGTGGTACTCAGAATTAATTACACTATCTAGAAATTTACCCACAATTGTATCTTGTTGTATTATAAATAACCTAGCCGTTATAAAAAAAGGAATGTATGTCTTATGCAAGACGAAGAATTAAAGCAGGCCATCAGAAAAAACTTTAACACTGTTGCCTCTCACTATGGTTTGGGTGGCGCACGATTCTTTCACCTTGCGGGTCAGGAGATGGCCAATCTACTTCCCCTGAACGGAAATGAGTCGGTTTTGGATGTGGCCTGTGGCACGGGCGCCTCTTCGATTCCGATTGCAAAAAAGCTTGGGCGTGGCAGTGTTACCGCCTCTGATTTTTCAGAAGAAATGCTGGCGCAGGCCAAGTCTTATGCCCAAAGAGATGGGCAGAATAATATCATATTTTCGATTCAAGACATGACCCGACTGGATTTTCCCGATGGTCATTTCGATCATGCCAATTGCGCCTTTGGTTTGTTTTTTGTGGAAGACATGGTCAGTTTGTTGAAGCATATCGCCAGCAAAATAAAGCCTGGCGGAACCATTCAGATCAGTGGATTTACCGGTGACTCGTTTCAGCCTCTTTCCGATTTGGCAGTCGAGCGTATGCGAAACTATGGTGTCGCAATTCCCGAAAATCCCTATTCCTGGAGGCGTATGGCAGAGCCCGAGCAACTGCAAACGCTTTTTGCAGACGCCGGTCTAAGCGATGTGCAGATAACACGAAAATCACTGGGATACAAAATCGATAAAGACGGCTGGTGGGAAGTGCTATGGAACGCCGGCTTTCGCGGTTTTCTAAATCAGTTGGAAGATATCGATCAATTCAAAGCGGAACACTATGAGGAGCTGGATCAGCTCGGTACAGATCTATTTCTCACTCTGGATGTTAATTTTACCTTGGGTAGAAAGGGCTGATTCCGCTATGTTAATTAATGATTGATCTTGGAATGAGGATGCGGATTATTGCCAATCATCTCATCAGAAAACTGTTTGCCGCTTAGTGATTTTTCCATCCGTTTACCGGCTTGATCAATGGCATACATCATCCCGTTACCGAGAAAACGCACGGCCCATTTGTGTTCTTTTTTCTCATAGGCTTGCACATATTCTTCAATCTCTTTGTCTGAGAATTCCTGATAGGCAAAGCTGTAGGAAAAAAGGGTCATATCTTTGGTCGACTTGAGTAGCGAATTTCTCACTTCATCACTCATGCCGTTTAGCTCACCGTCTTTCAACCGCATATCCGGATCAAGAAATGGATTTACCGCCTGGAAGATAGTTCGGAAGAAGGCAGTCTGGATATCCAGGGAAAACTCGCTGGAGCGCGTCGCATCATCCAGTCGAGAGATCAAGAGGCTGCGCTTGGACTGGTGGAAATCCTGGGGGCGTGAATCCACGTATTGACGAAATTTCTGAGGGACCATATTGGAGCCCCCTTCTTTTGCTGCGAATCGTTTGATTTGATCCGATTTGAGAAAAGCCACATAGGCGTCCAACATTTTAGGGTCGTTGTTTTCTTTTAAATAGCGGACCAAATCCCTGCTCACGTCTTTTTGATTATAACTATTGGGAATCTCATTGGATAAGGCGTTCCATACTTTGGGGTCGATGGCACCTTTACCCTGGTCCAGCGAGCTTTGCGCAAAATCAGGAACGTGCTCTATTAACTTATCCAGGCCTGTCAGCTTGATGGCTGAATCGATGGCCTTGTCGACCTCATCCGCATGGCTGTTAGGCAGAAAAGCGAGTAAAAGCGCAGTGGTAAGCAATAGTTTTGACACAAGAATCTCCCCCAAAAACAGGTTTCAACCATAGCATAATTTTACTGAAAAGTGCGAAAGATTAACCAGTTCAGACATCGTTTATAGACGGCTAAAGTGTTAATATGCGCCTTGAACCGGTTTTCCTTAACTGCTTAATCTATGTTGAAAATTTACCTCCTGGTCACAGCAATATTGGTCTGTGCCTTTCCGTTGAGTTCCCTGGCCGACAGGCTTGGCTTTGAGGATGAGTTTGCCCTTGAAGGCAAGTTCAAGCTTGTTAAAAAATCCGAAGGCGCGCACCCGACCGGTGATGAATGGGATTGGAAGAACACGGACCTCATTGGCATGGCAGAAGGACAGGCCTGGGCCTACTATGGGGTGAGCTATATCGACTATACCTTAACGAGCGGGTTTGGGCGTTCTTTTGGGATCTTTCTGCAAAGGGAAAATGGCTTGAGTACCCATGGTCAGATCAAGACCTACGCCTCACGCGGCCCCTCTAGTACCTGCAGAGAGATCGAGTACGTGCTTGCCAGTCGCTGCAGTAATTTTGAGACCTCTTTCAATACCGCCGAACTTTTTCTAGGCTACAACATTGGAAAACCCAGTCGGCCGGTGATTGTCTCGGCAGGTATTATGTATTCCAGCGGAATGAATCTGGAAACGGCCCATTCCACGCGAGATATTGCATCCAGCATCTACGTGCGCGTACTCTCGGGCAACAACTTCGGCCTGGGTGTCGAGCTGACATCGGGCCTCAATCTGGTCACCGCGACCGCCATGATTGAGTTTGGAGACCTTAAAGGAAGCGCGATAGAGAGTGAACGCAATACGATCCCGTCTGAAAAACAGGGAGGAGAGAGTAAGCCGGAAGAAAATAATATGATCCAGCGTGAACCGGAAAGTAGTAAAACCCCTTAGCCTTGCTTCAGATTTTCAGCAAACTGAATCCCCGCACCGTAAGCCTTCTCCATCAGTGATTTTCGTCGTTCTGCATTCAGGTTTTCGTGTACATCACCCTTAACCTGGATATCGACGTCCGAGATTCCACAGTAGTGAAGTGAAGAGACGATGGAGTCGGTATAGATATGGTCTTTCTCCGAATGACTGGAGCCGCAAGTCAACAAGAGTTGTGCGCGTAGTTTTAAGCCGGGTAGCGTCGCACCTTCACCAAAAGCAAACCCTTCGGTGAGCACACGTTGAAGCCACCCGCTCAGAATAGCCGGATAGGTGTTCCACCATACGGGAAAAATCAGTGTCAGCCCGCAGGCATTACGAAGTTCCGCCTGGTATGTTGCCACCTCTTTGGAGAGGCGATTCTCTGGCCAGCCTTCGATCTCGCTGCCCTCCAGCACGGGATTGAATCTCTCCAGATAAAGATCGTGAATCAAGGGACGAATGCCGCCCTTCTGCAGCGCTGAACAGAATGCATCGGCAATACTATGGGTGATGCTGCCCGGTTTGGGGTGAGCAATAATCACAACTGCGCTTTTGGAGTCTTGCATTTTTTTATTTAAAACAAATGGTTAATATTATCTGACTAGATTGGCACCAAGGCCGTCTATTTAACCGTATCTCGAGGAGAGTTTGCAAGCGCTTAATGGGGCGGGGCCTGTTTTGCCCTGGACCACATGGGTATGGTATAACACCTGCGGTCTTACTGGCTGTTGTTGTCACGAGATTACCGGGAATGGTCTTGTAACTATTCCATAATTTTTCATCCATACGAAAGATATTCGATATTTTTAATCATGAGTGAATTAGAGCATTTAATCGAAAACAACAAACATTGGGCAAAATCCATTACCCAGGTCGACCCCGATTTTTTTACCAAGCTCTCCCAACAACAGGCACCCCAATATCTATGGATAGGTTGTTCGGATAGCCGTGTTCCCGCCAACGAAATCGTTGGGCTGCTCCCTGGAGAGCTCTTTGTTCATCGTAACGTGGCCAATGTGGTAGTCCACACCGATTTGAATTGCCTCTCTGTAATGCAATATGCGGTTGATGTGCTCAAGGTGAAACACATTATCGTCTGCGGTCATTATGGTTGCGGGGGGGTGCGTGCCGTGATTCAGGAGGCTCGTGTTGGTCTGAGCGACAATTGGTTGGGTCATGTGCAAGATGTTTTGGTAAAACATCAGGACGAGGTCCGCGCCTTTCAGGATCTGGATCAGCAGTGTGACCGGCTGGCCGAACTCAATGTGTCTGAGCAGGTTAGGCATGTGTGCCGCACTTCCATCGTCCAGGATGCCTGGAATCGAGGTCAACAACTGGCCGTGCATGGTTGGATCTATTCGATCAAGGACGGCCTGATCAGAGATCTGAAGGTGGACGTGCGCAGCAACGAAGAATTCCTAAAGCTGGACTAGTCCTCGACTGTTTTTTTAAAACGCGGATGGGGAGAAACACCCATGACCTTGACCGAGTTGCGCTATATCGTAGCCGTTGCCAGGGAAAAACACTTTGGTCGTGCAGCCCAGTCCTGTTTTGTCAGCCAACCTACCTTAAGTGCCGCGATAAAAAAGCTGGAAGATGATCTGGGTATGGCCATATTTGAGCGCAGACCCAGAGATGTGGCGCTTACGCCCATCGGCGAGCAAATTGTCACTCGGGCCCATCGTGTCTTGGAAGAAGTTGAAGGGATACGTGAACTGGCCTCATCGGGTGCCGATCCCTTAACCGCTACGTTGCGCATTGGTGCGATCTACACCATCGGGCCCTATCTGTTTCCCGAAATGATTCCCGAGTTGAATGCCCTTTCACCCAAGACTCCGCTGGTGGTGGAAGAGGGTTATACGGCCAGTCTGCGAAAGCGATTAAAGCAAGGTGAGCTGGACGCCATCATTGTTGCTGCCCCTTTCGAAGAACCGGGTGTGCTAACCCGACCACTCTATGACGAGCCCTTTCTCGTGGTGCTTTCTACTTCCCATCCGTTAACACAGAAATCCACAGTTTCAGTACAGGATCTCGCCAGGGAAAACGTTTTACTATTGGGGTCTGGAAACTGTTTCAGAGATCAGGTGTTGGAAGTCTGTCCTGAATGTGTGGGGACGGGTGAAGCGGAAGAAGGGAAGACCCAACTGGAAGGAAGCTCTCTGGAAACCATACGTTATATGGTGGCCAGTGGTATGGGAGTGACCATCATGCCTTGCACAGCGGTGCGGGCCGATCGTTTTTCGGAAAGGCTGCTGACGGTGCGTCGCTTTAAAGGGATCAGCCCGGGAAGACAAGTGTTGCTGGCCTGGCGTCATAGCTTTACCCGGCCGCAAGCTATTGATTTGTTGGCCCAGGCGATTCGTCAGGCAAGCATGGGATGTGTTAATAAAATCAATTAGTTAAAATAAATCTCTCATGATTGGTCGAGCACGCTATAGGTATTTTCTATTGAATCTATCGTTATTATCCATTGGAACTATTGAAACCAGTGAACGATACTTAGTATCGAATTTGATTTGACTCGAAAAAGGAGAGTGAAATGTCATTAAAAGGCAGCAAGACTGAGCAAAACCTAAAGGACGCCTTTGCTGGTGAATCACAGGCCAATCGTCGTT
>JAOUPJ010000304.1 GCA_029879945.1 Gammaproteobacteria bacterium | reverse complement strand
ATGAACGGTATTGCTGCCTCGGGCACCCAATCGGCTTCTATGTGGATGGGGGGAGCGCTCGGTATCGCCGGTGGTGTCGCCTTGGGTGTGGTGCTCTATTTCGGTCTGGCCCGTATTCCGTTGAAACAGCTATTCAGCGTCAGTGGGATACTGATTTTACTTCTTGCCGCCAGCCTGTCTTCACAATCGGCCGCCTACCTGGTGCAGGCCGATGTATTACCCGCCCTCATTCCGGTGGTGTGGGATAGTTCGGCGATCTTGTCACAAAGTTCATTATTAGGGGAAATTTTACATACATTAGTGGGGTATGAGGCACGTCCTATGGGTATTCAGCTTATCTTTTATTTCTTTACATTCGTTTTGATTGGGGGCTTGATGTGGTGGGTCAACCGCGGGCTTAAAAAGCCAGCTACCACATCCGCAGCACCCGCAGTCATATCTGCAATAGTCGTGGTAACACTGCTGCAATTTGGTGTAAGCCATTCAGCAATGGCCGGTAGTTTTATCTATTCTCCAATCGTCGATCAAGGTGAATGGGAATACGAGGTCAAGAGCGAACGCCTGATCGATAAAGACAATTCAATCGACGGTGAGTCAGTGCTGAAGCCCTCTATTGGGTATGGTGTCAATGCATTCTGGTTTACAGAGGTCTATGGTGAATACGAAATCAAGGCCGATGGGGAACGTGAATACGAGGCCACCGCTTGGGAAAATATTTTTCAACTCACAGCTCAAGGTGAATACTTTGTTGACTTGGGCATTGCTGCCGAATATGAATTTGCAGCAGAGTCTTACAATAACGATAAGATGGAGTTGAAACTGCTAATGGAGAAATCTATAAATCGCGCAACCTTTACTGCGAACTACGGCGTGGAAAGATACTTTGGATCAGGTGCTAGCAATGAAGTTGAACATGGTGCGTCTTTCCGAGCCAAATGGCGTCAAAGCCAGGCGTTCGAACCCGGAGTGGAAGTTTTTAGTGAGCTGGGTGATATCGATCAGCAACGCAGTCTGGGTAATTACAGTCAACGCGTAGGGCCGGTATTCACGGGCAGCAAACGCATGAGTAATACTTCCAAGTTTGCCTATGAGGCGGGATACCTTTTTGGACTAAATGACAATTCACCGGAAGGCACGATGAAACTCATGCTGGAATATGAATTTATTTATTAACCTTTAGTTTTATCCTTTACTACTCTTGGGCTTCATAGAAACTTATGTGAAGCCTTTTTTTTAAACTGGCGGAGCTACAAGATATAACAGTGTAGCTGATTAAAAAAACTTAAGCTTGATGACAAGATAAAAATTAGGCAGTGCGTGAAAATACTGTTTTTACCACTCTATCTGTGCGGTGGAGCCAAGGTATTTATCTAATTTTTCACCCTTCAATTGAACAAATACGATAGTCTTTTCCTGATCGAACCGAATCTCAGAGACTTTGCTTTTTAGCCTTTCTTTGCCTATCAGTATAACTACAGGCTGACCGGTTGTAAGACTGGCAGCACTTTGACTATCCGTTACGGAGACAGCGCCCACCGACTGAAAAGATGAAAATCGAATATGCGTGGGCGTGCCATTATACAGATTCACTACTTTCCGAATATGAACATTGTGAGACAGTACAATCCCTTCATTGGGTGCCCGAATTTCACTGAATTCCATATTAAAACGTGCCTGGGCAAGTGTTGAATCCGCTTCTTTATAGGCTGCCTCTGCCTGCTCTTCTTCAAACCGCGCGAGAAACAACTCATGTTCAGATATCAGTGTACGTGCAAACAGTTCCTTCGCACGGGCATGCTCCCTCTGTGCCTCTTCCAGTGCTGTTTTCGTAGCCTTTTCTTTGGCGATTGCGGCGTCAAGAGCAGATGTGAAAGTGCGTTGATCCAGCCTCGCCAGGACATCGCCTTTTTTAACCTGTTGGCCGGTACTCACGAGCAACTCGCTAACGACTCCATTTATGGGAAACCCAAGTTCGTGTATCGGATACCACTGTACTCGTCCTTCCAGGCTCCCTGCTGAAGTGGTGAACGGTAAAGCAATGACAAAAACAAAAAGCAGGGCTTGTTTCATTATGGTAACTCCTCACCTTGCATCAGTTTTAGGGCGGCCCATGTTAGAGCAATTTCGAACTCCGTTTTCGCGGCTCGGTATTGCGAATCCGTTTGCAAAGCCATGGCACTACCCAGCTCAGTGGTAAATTCCAGTTCGTATTCTGCTCTTGCCTTGTCGGTTTCCAGTTCGCGATAAAGTAAATAACTTTGACGCTCGTCTTTTTGCGCGTAAAGAACACCTAGCGTTAGTAGTTTTTCTAAAAGTGCCTGCTCCACGTCAAGTTCTAGGGCCCGTAGTTTGGCCAGTTCGCGTTTATATGATGCATTGGCTTTATCGACTGTGGCTTTGGTAGACCCTGCATCGTACAAGGGGTATCTCAATTTGATACCGACTCGCCATGGCTCGCGATTTCCCATTTGACGAGAGTAGTCACCTGCCATGGCTTCTGCATCAAGGGTGGGCCAGCGGCTACTGCGTGCGGATTGTAATCGAGCTTTAGCACTCTGGGTAATTGCCTTTTGAGCTTGAATCAAGGGGTGTTTGTCCTTTGCTATTTCCAATGCCTGTTCAAATTCAGGAATGACTTTCTTTTGGTGTGGCACCTCTGGCGTAGTCAAGAGGGAAGCCAGTTTTCCGGGCGTATTCATGGCGATGGCCAATTTGGAGCGGCTCAATCGTTGTTGCGTTTCACTTAAATAACGCCGTTCTCTTGATTGATGATAGAGGTTTTCTGATCGCGACAATTCCAGATCTGATACCTGTTTGAGTTCGTGTCTGGCTTTTAGCCTGTCGTAGCGCACATAGCTATTCGCCATTGCCTCGTTGTCTCGGGCAAAGGCCAAGTCGGCAAGCAGTACATCAAAGAATGCCTCCATGACTTTTAGGCGTCGTTCCTGTTGTGCGTAAAACAGAGTGTGTGTGCTGGCTAGTTCGGTGTAACGACTGGATTCAATGTTCTGGCTGGAAGCCCCAAAGTCCACGAGATTTCTGCGGGCTGTGAGACGCATGAGAGTTTCCTGCCGTTCCGAATCTGTAAGAACAGGGGATGGCTCAAATGTCGCTATTTCTGTTTCCAGGTTAAGTGACGCGCCACCATTTGCGCGTTGTTGTTGGTGGTTTGCTTGCGCAATCTGCTGATCGTATAAAGCATCGTCAACAAGGGGGGAACCGTTCTCTTCGGCTACCTGTAGCGCTTGTTCCAAGCTTAGTGAAACGGGAGTGGGTTCGGATTGCGCAATGTGCGTGCAGGTAACGACAAGCAACAAGAAAATAATTCTGCTGTAAGGAGGTCTCATCCAATTCGCTATTTATTCTGTTTGCGTTTGTAAACACTGAAGGGCATTTTTTCATAGTGCCCCTCTGCCGCGTATTTTCCAAGTAGTAAAAATTCGTCTATCCCGGAGGTTTTTCCGGTATAGCGTACTATTTTTTCGCCTTTAAGATTAAAAATTGCAAAAACCGGAGTCGCTCTAACCCGATGTGCTTTGGTTGCAAATTCTTTTTGAGTTGTGGGGTTGCCGGCAAAGTCGGTAATCTCTATCGCTCCCTCGATATCTATCGGAAAATTTAGAAAATGTTCCCGAAAGTACTTCTGAACTTCCGGTTGGTTCAACACATGTGTTCGCATATAGTGGCAATAGGGGCATTCGTCCAATTCGAAAAAGATCAATATCCCCTTTTTCCCTTTCATTTTGGCATTGTTTAATTCCTCTTTGAGATCACCCCAAGTGTCATTAAAAAAATGTTGGTAAGGGTCTCGCGGTTCACCAAGCACTGTGGTGCAAAGCGAAATACAAATAGCTAATGTTGCCAAAAGGGTGGTGGTTAGAAGACGCTTTCTCATTGATTTGTCTGGGGACGCTGAGTTAATTGGATAATAATAACTCAAAATTATTGGGTTTGCACTAGGTAGAAATGATTTTAAAGAGTCTGGAAAAAATAACCTTTATGCGACTTGCTCGGGCAACTGGGTCACAGCCTGCAGTTTCGGAAGGGTAAAATAGAATGTACTCCCCTTGCCTTCAGAGGAAGAGAATCCAATTTTTCCTTTGTGATACTCTACAATTGATTTGCTAATATATAGACCTAAGCCAGTTCCGCCCTTCTTTCTAGTACTTGAGGCATCTGCTTGGGAAAAGCGCTCAAAAATTCTTGATCTGAAACTAGGCGAT
>JAOUPJ010000302.1 GCA_029879945.1 Gammaproteobacteria bacterium | reverse complement strand
TGTTTTAATTGGGCATGGGCCTGAAAAAGAAAGACTAATTAAAGCTGCAAAAGAAAAAAACATTGTAAATGTAATATTTCAACCCTCTATACCCAAGGAGTTGATCCCGTCTTTTCTAAATAAAATGGATGCTTTATACATAGGTCTACAAAAACAACCACTTTTTCGTTATGGAATTAGCCCAAATAAATTGATGGACTACATGATGGCAAAAAAACCTATCATACAAGCGATAGAAGCAGGGAACGATATGGTTTCAGACGCAGGCTGTGGAATATCCATTGAAGCGGAAAATCCGGAGGCATTAAAAAATGCAGTGGAGCTGCTTATGTCTAAGGGACATGCAGAACTTGAAGGTATGGGCGATAGTGGTTATCAATATGTGACTCGGAACCATGACTATCGTGTTTTGGCACAGAATTTTGCCGAGTTGATTGATTAATGGAAACAGAATTCATACCCTTTTCTTTACCCTCCATAGGGGAAGAAGAAATCAACGAAGTTGTTGATACTTTGCGTTCTGGATGGTTAACTACAGGGCCAAAAACTAGACAGTTTGAGGAAGAATTTGCTCAATATGTAGGGGTTAAACACGCTATAGCCATAAATTCAGCGACCGCTGGTCTGCATCTTTCTTTGGAAGCGCTTGGTATCAGCGAAGGTGATAAAGTGGTCACCACCACCTATACATTTACCGCGACGGCTGAAGTTGTTCGCTACCTTGGTGCTGATCCTGTCTTTGTCGATGTTGACCCTATAACAGCGAATATTGATATTGAAAAACTAGCGGGAGTGTTAGAAAAAATAGAAGGAATCAAGGCTATTATCCCAGTGCATTTTGCTGGCCAGTCATGCGAATTGGATAAGATTACGCAGCTCGCAAAGAAGTATAGTGTTGGTGTAGTCGAGGACTCGGCCCATGCATTTCCTGCAACATACAATGGCAAAAAAATTGGGACCTTCAGCGAAGCGACAGTATTTAGTTTTTATGCGAACAAAACTATAACCACGGGTGAAGGAGGAATGATTACTACAGACAATGACGCGCTAGCCGAGCGTGTCAGAGTCATGCGATTGCATGGTATAAATAGAGATGTTTTCAATCGCTATCACTCGAGAAAACCGGCTTGGTATTATGAGGTCGTTGCGCCAGGTTTTAAGTATAATTTGACTGATATTGCAGCAAGTATCGGAATTCATCAGCTAAGAAAAGCCGAAGCGCTTCGGAATCGAAGAGAGCAAATAGCTCAAGTCTATAATGAGGCGTTTAAGGATTTACCACTCGAACTTCCTAGAAATGTACGAGAAACCGATGTTCATTCCTGGCACTTATATGTCGTTAGAATAAAGGCAAATCCGAGAGATATTTCAAGGGATCGCTTTATTGAATTGCTCGCGGAAAAAAATATCGGCTCTAGCGTGCATTTTATCCCTTTGCATTTGCAACCATATTGGCGTGATCACTATGGCCTAAACTCCAGTGACTTTCCCGTCGCGCAAGGCATCTATGAAAGCGCAGTTAGCTTGCCAAATTTCGCAGATATGACTGACGTGCAAGTGAACAGGGTCATTTCTGCAGTTAGAGAAATATTCGAAAGTTGTAGCTAATAATGCTAAAACGCATGTTTGATATCGCCCTGTCTTTTATTGGGCTGATACTTTTTTCACCAATCTTTTTTGTTGTTTACCTTTGGATTAAAATTGATTCTAAAGGCCCAGTTTTCTTTCGGCAGACTCGAGTGGGAAGACATGGCATTCATTTCGAAATATATAAATTTCGAACGATGATTGCCAACGCAGAGAAACTAGGTCCCAAAATTACAGTTGGCAGTGATCAGAGAATTACCCGGAGTGGCCAGTTTTTGAGAAAATCTAAATTGGACGAGCTCCCCCAGCTAGTTAATGTTTTTGTAGGTGACATGAGCTTTGTTGGTCCCAGACCAGAGGTCCCTGAATACGTTGAATACTACCCAATTAACGTTAAAAATAAGGTCTTGTCTGTTCGGCCAGGTATTACAGATAATGCTTCAATAGCGTTTCGAAATGAAAGCGAGATACTTGCACAGTCTGAAGATCCTGCCAATACATATATTCACGATATCTTGCCAAAAAAACTTGATTTCTATCTGGATTATGTAAATTCACATTCCTTACTTGGCGACATCAAATTGATTTTTAAAACGTTAAGAGCTTTATAGAATGGTAGATAGGCTAAACAATCTGTCGCGTAAACGAAAGCGTCTAGCTTTAGTATCAGTTGACTTAATTTTGCTCCCACTTTCCCTTTGGTTAGCGTTTTACTTGCGTTTGGGAGAGGTATGGCCAATAGAGCTCGCAGAAAACTCGTGGCTGTTAGTCGCAGCACCTTTGGTAGCTGTCCCAGTATTCATTCAACAAGGTTTATATCGAGCTGTCGTTCGGTATATGGGAGATAAGGCAATTTTTACTATTGCTCGTGCTGTTATAATCAGTACGCTGCTCCTATTAGCACTAGTTGTGTTCGCACAGTTGCAGGGATTGCCACGATCTTCGTTCTTTATTTATGCTGCCTTGGTATTTATTCTTGTTGGGGGAAGTCGTATGGTCCTCCGAGCCTACATTGACGTTTTGCTAGAAGGGGTAGAGAAAAAGGCGCTTATTGGAATTTATGGTGCTGGAAGAGCCGGTGTGCAACTTGCTAAGGCGCTATTGGCTGGAAACCAGTACCAACCAGCTTTCTTTGTTGATGACAACAAAGACCTTCACAAGAACGAGCTATTTGGGATTCGCGTTTTTTCGCCAAAAGAGTTAGAAAAACTGATAAGTGAATTTGAGGTTGAGCAAGTTTTTCTTGCCATACCATCTTTAACTCGTCAACGTAGGCGACTGATTCTAGACGAGTTAGAGAGTCTGTCTGTTCAAATTAAAACACTTCCTGGAATTGAAGACATTGCCGCTGGCCGAGTAACAATTGATGACATTAGAAATGTAGACATAGAGGATCTTCTTGGACGTGACCCCGTCCCGCCGATTACAGATCTTTTAAAGAAATGTATTGAGGGAAAATCTGTTTTGGTGACTGGTGCCGGTGGTTCCATCGGGTCAGAGCTTTGTAGGCAAATACTAGGTCTAAAGCCAACCAAAATAGTTTTATTTGAAAATCATGAATTCAGTCTATACCAAATTGAGAGGGAACTCAGAAATAGAAGAGAGAGTTCCATAGAAATAGTACCCATTCTTGGTACGATCATGAATAAGGATTTGCTAAGACAAGTAGTTGAAGGGCATGCAATCTCCACAATATATCACGCAGCAGCGTATAAACATGTCCCGATTGTAGAGTTCAATCCTCTAGAGGGGGTTCTTAATAATGTATTTGGAACCAGAAATGTAGCGGAGGTCGCTCGCGAATGTAGAGTAGAAACATTCGTGTTGATCTCAACAGACAAGGCAGTTCGACCCACCAATATTATGGGTGCAAGCAAAAGACTGGCTGAACTTATACTTCAAGCAATGGCACTTGAGAGCAAAGCTACACGCTACGTAATGGTTCGTTTTGGAAACGTTTTAGGTTCTTCAGGCTCAGTTATCCCGCTTTTCAAGGAACAAATAAAAAAGGGTGGACCGATCACTGTAACACATCCCGAGGTGACACGATATTTTATGACTATCCCCGAGGCTGCCCAATTAGTTCTCCAAGCGGGATCGATGGGTAGTGGAGGCGATGTGTTTGTTTTGGATATGGGTGAATCTGTTAAAATTTACGAATTGGCGAAGAAAATGGTCCATCTGAGTGGAATGCAAGTCAACTGTGAAGAAACGCCGGATGGAGAGATTGCAATAGAGTTTACGGGGCTTAGGCCTGGAGAAAAACTTTATGAAGAACTATTGATCGGAAATAATGTATCTCGTACTGAACATCCTCGTATTCTTCGTGCTGAGGAATCATATTTGTCTAAATCAGAAATTGGCCTCGTACTGGATCTTCTTATACGATCAATTGATGTACATAACGTGGAGGACGTGCGTAGAATATTACATGACTCGATTCTTGGGCAAATGCCGATTTCTTTCGAAGCACTGCTGTCGTACAACGAATATCTGCAATGAACTCTATTGACCACAAACCTATTTTTTCAGTAGTAATTGCCACATTTAATGCAGAAAAATATTTATCTCGTTGTTTATCTAGCGTGACTTCGCAAACCTTTAGTAGGTATGAAATTGTAGTGATAGACGGGGGTTCGA
>JAOUPJ010000303.1 GCA_029879945.1 Gammaproteobacteria bacterium | reverse complement strand
CAAGCTGTTCTTTACTTAGCTCAGGGTTACGCGTGTCGGTTAAGAGACAGGATGAGGTCGTCATCAGGGTGCCGTGCCCATCGCATTCAATGCTGCCGCCTTCGAGTATCATTGAATACGATTCGTATTCCACATCGCCAAAGGCCTTTTGGTCACGCAATGCAGCATTGATCTGATTATCCAGGCGGGCATCGAATTTTTTCCCCCAGCCATTAAAACCGAAATCGTTTATCAGTAGGGTATTTTCTTTGATGGTGGTAAGGGGGCCGAAGTCTCTGGCCCAGGTGTCATTGCTTTTAATCTGATGACAACGAATAGCGTTCAGATTTGCGCCTGCACGTTGAGACAGATCCAGTGCCCTTGTTTGTATGGCGTCGTCATAACAGACCATCAGCAACTGCTCGTGACGGGTTATGGCTGCAGCCATTTGAGCATAGCTTTGTTCTATCTGCTCCAGGGAATCGGCCCAATCACTGTATGGATGGGGCCAGACTAAAAGAACGCCTTCTTGGGGCGCCCATTCAGGAATCAACGCGCTCATACTTTCAGTGCTTTGGCCTGGGCAATCGCGTTGCCGATATAGTTAGCGGGTGTGAGTTTTATCAATTCTGCTTTCACGTCCTCAGGCAGTTCCAGCGTATTGATAAACTCCTGCATCCCTTTCGCATTCAGACGTTGTCCGCGGGTCAAGTCTTTCAACTTCTCATAGGGATTTTCGATTCCGTAACGACGCATGACGGTTTGTATGGGTTCGGCTAGAACTTCCCAGTTGTCTTCCAGATCATCTGCCAGGCGTTGTTCATTCACTTCCAATTTGCTAATGCCCTTGAGCGTTGCGGCATAGGCGATTTCGCTATGTGCAATGCCGACACCGATGTTGCGTAACACGGTGGAATCGGTGAGATCACGTTGCCAGCGTGAGATGGGCAGCTTGTTGGCGAGATGGTCCATCAGCGCATTCGCGATTCCCAGATTGCCTTCTGAATTTTCGAAATCGATAGGATTCACTTTGTGTGGCATGGTGGAGGAACCCACTTCACCCTTGATGGTTTTTTGTTTGAAGAAGCCGATTGAGATATAGCTCCACACATCTCGATCAAAATCGATAAGGATGGTATTGAAGCGCATCAAGGCTTGAAAATATTCTGCAATGTAGTCGTGTGGCTCGATCTGGATCGTGTAGGGATTCCAGCTCAGTCCCAGCGACTCAACAAACTGTTGCGCAAATCCTTGCCAATCCACATTCGGATAGGCCGAAAGATGGGCGTTGTAGTTACCCACTGCACCGTTAATCTTGCCCAACATGTTTACGGCTGCCACTTGATCACGCTGACGCTTGAGTCGGTAGGCCACATTGGCCATTTCTTTGCCCAGCGTCGTGGGTGAGGCCGGTTGTCCATGGGTGCGAGACAGCATGGGGATACTGGCATATCGCTGGGCCAGGTCCGCGATGGCCGCAATAACGGCGTCGAGCGAGGGCAGAACAACCTGTTCTTGGGCGGAGGAAAGCATCAGGGCGTACGACAAATTATTGATGTCTTCCGAGGTGCAGGCGAAATGAATAAATTCATTAACTTCAATTAGTTCTTTGCTATTTTTAATCTTTTCCTTTAAGTAATATTCAACCGCCTTAACATCGTGATTGGTGGTTTTTTCAATGTCCTTCACGCGCTGCGCATCGGCCTCACTAAAGTTGTCGACGATGCTGTTTAGGAGCGCATTGGCCTCCTTGGAAAAGGTGGGAACCTCCTTGATCTCAGGATGATGGGCCAGGGCCTGGAACCAGCGGACTTCAACTAACACTCGATGGCGTATCAGGCCATATTCACTAAACAGGGGGCGCAGGGCCGAAAGGCGGCCACCGTATCGTCCATCTACGGGTGAAATTGCTGAAAGGGCAGAGAGTTCCATAGAGATTCCGTCGCGTTTTGAAAAACCGCGATCATACACTAAATGACTGCAATCGTCTGCCATTAGGCCCTTGAAATCCCCCACAAATCCTACAAAGGAATTATTCAAGAATGCTGAACCACAAGCCGTAATGCGCTAGAATATCGTGCTTTTTAGGGATCGAACTAGCGAAAAAGGAGCTTTGAGTGTTAGCAGACTACCAAAAACACCTACAAGAACGGGAAGCCGAAGGGCTGCCGCCGCTGCCACTCAATGCCGATCAAGTCGCGGAACTGGTCGAGTTGATCAAGAATCCACCCAAGGGCGAAGAGCAGACGGTGATGGATCTATTGGTCCATCGTGTGCCGCCCGGCGTGGACCAGGCGGCCTATGTAAAGGCGGGTTTCCTTGCTGCCATCGCCAAAGGTGAGACAAGTAGCCCTCTATTGAAACCTGAGCGCGCCGTAGAGCTCCTGGGCACCATGCTAGGGGGTTACAACATCCAACCGCTACTGGATCTCTTAGACGACGCTAAACTCGCGCCCATTGCGGCCAAGGCGCTATCCACCACTTTGCTCATCTTCGATGCCTATCATGATGTGATGGAAAAGGCGAATGGAGGGAACCAGTACGCCAAGGAGGTAATCGATGCCTGGGCCAATGCCGAGTGGTTCACGCGCAGGTCTGAATTGGCCAAAGAGATCAAAGTCACCGTTTTTAAAGTAGAGGGCGAAACCAACACGGATGATTTATCACCCGCATCGGAGGCCTGGAGCCGTCCTGATATTCCTTTGCACGCAAAAGCAATGTTAATCAGTAAGATGCCTGATGGTCTTAAGAAAATAGATGAACTTAAAAAGAAGGGAAACCCACTGGCCTTTGTGGGTGATGTGGTCGGCACAGGCTCCTCACGCAAGTCCGCCATCAATTCAGTATTATGGCATATGGGTGACGACATTCCCTACGTGCCCAATAAACGTCAGGGCGGCGTGGTGCTGGGAGGCAAGATTGCCCCCATCTTTTTCAATACGGCTGAGGACTCGGGTGCGCTGCCCATCGAGTGCGATGTAGGCAAGCTCAATATGGGAGACGTGATCGTCATCCATCCCTATGCAGGAAAAATTACTGACGAGAGCGGTAACACGCTTTCCACGTTTGATTTGAAGCCGTCTACCATGGCAGACGAGGTGCGAGCCGGAGGACGTATTCCTCTGATCATTGGCAGATCGTTAACAGACAAGACACGTGATGCGCTCAAGCTTGCACCCTCTGAACTATTCACCCGACCCCAACCTGCTAAAGACACTGGCAAGGGTTACACCCTGGCGCAAAAGATGGTGGGTCGTGCCTGCGGCGTGCAGGGCATACGTCCTGGCACCTATTGCGAACCGCGCATGAGTACAGTGGGTTCTCAAGACACCACCGGCGCCATGACAAGGGATGAATTGAAAGAATTGGCCTGTTTGGGCTTTTCGGCAGATCTGGTGATGCAGAGTTTTTGTCATACTGCGGCCTACCCCAAACCTATCGATATCAAAATGCAGCACGAGCTACCTGCATTCATCACGACTCGCGGTGGCGTCTCGCTGAGACCCGGCGACGGCGTTATCCATTCCTGGCTGAACCGCATGTTGCTGCCAGACATGGTAGGTACAGGGGGTGATTCTCATACCCGTTTTCCGCTGGGCATCAGCTTCCCGGCGGGCTCAGGCCTCGTCGCATTTGGTGCAGCACTGGGTGTGATGCCCTTGGATATGCCAGAATCGGTATTGGTGCGCTTCAAAGGCACGATGCAACCGGGGATTACACTGCGTGATCTGGTCAATGCCATTCCTTATGCAGCGATTCAACAAGGCCTGCTCACCGTAGAAAAAGCGGGAAAGAAAAATATTTTCTCTGGACGTGTTTTAGAAATCGAAGGACTTGAGCATCTCAAAGTGGAACAGGCCTTTGAACTATCGGATGCATCAGCCGAACGCTCCGCGGGAGGTTGCACGGTCAAACTGGACAAAGAACCGATTATCGAATACCTACAATCCAATGTTACGCTGTTGAAATGGATGATAGCCAACGGCTATCAAGACAAGCGTACCTTGTCTCGCCGCATCGAAGCCATGGAAGCCTGGTTGGCTAAACCGGAATTGTTAGTGGCAGATAAAGATGCCGAATATGCTGCGGTGATCGATATCGATTTGAGTGAGATCAAAGAGCCAATAGTCGCGTGCCCTAACGATCCAGATGACGTGAAACTCTTGTCTGAAGTTGCGGGAGATAAAATCGACGAAGTGTTCATCGGCTCGTGTATGACTAATATCGGACATTACCGTGCCGCTGGAA
>JAOUPJ010000062.1 GCA_029879945.1 Gammaproteobacteria bacterium | reverse complement strand
ATAGAGTTAAAGGATTTAAGGAAATCTATCGCAGCCTGAAACTGGGCGGAAAAGTAGTGGCCTCCAGTTGGGCTCCCATCACCCAATCGCCTGCCATGATGGCGGTCTTTGGTGCATTGCGCGCCATGAATCCGGATATCCCCGAACCGCAAACAGATATCAAGTCTTTAGAGAATCCAGACCTCTTTAAATCCGAAATGGAACAGGCCGGTTTTAAAAATGTAGAGGTCTTTGTCGTCACTAAAGGGATGGCGATCGAGGCCAGAGAGCAATACTGGGATGATATGATTAAGGGCAGTGCACCCATTGCGATGATGAAGCGATCACTCAGCGACGAGCAATGGCAGGAAAAGAATAAAATCGCATTAGAATTCTTAAGTAAACACATACCCAAAGTGCCTGCAGAATTAACGGCCGATGCCTGGTTCGGGTATGGGGAAAAGTAGGGGGAGTCTCATGTCTCAGATCAAAGTTGTTCATAATCCTTCCGAAGAACAGTTGGACCTGTTAGGTGTTTTATCCTGGGGAATTTGGGAGAAAGAGGCCTCCGAATTTCCCTGGACCTATGATGCCACCGAGACGTGTTATTTTCTTGAAGGAGAAGTGGTCGTGACTCCTGATGGGGGAGAGCCAGTAAAAATGGGTAAGGGTGATATGGTCACGTTTCCCAAGGGCATGTCTTGCCGTTGGCATATCAAACACGATGTGAAAAAGCATTTTAACTTTGAATATTGAGAAAGAACATGAGTGCCTACCTGGTTTTGGATATCAGCATTCATGACTTTCGCCGATTTCAGGTCTACATTAAAAATATTCCTGAGTTCATCGAGAAACATCAGGGTAAGTACATCGTTCAAGGAGTGGAGCCAGAGGTAATGGAGGGAGACTGGTCACCAGAGCGTATGGTAATTCTGGAATTTCTTTCACGGGACCACGCAAAAAATTTTTTAGCAGACCCTGAGGCACAAAACCTTTTCAAGATACGCCACAATTCTACAACGAGTAAATTGCTTCTGCTCGAAGGCGCTGAGCCCTAATGGTAAAAAGCCCAGGTTTGTAGACTTAACCTTCTTCCTTTTTCTCGTCTTTTTCGCGCCAAACGTCGTAACACTCCAGGCCGCAAAAATGTGAGACATATTCATCGGCTTCAGGATTAGAAGCAGTAGATTCCGGGATCTCTTTCAAACAGACTTCACACTGTAACAATACTTCATTTGCTTCTTTGTTTTCAGCATTCATGCAGACCTCCCTCGAATATAACCTATAAACCGTGGGGAACCTTTGACCCTGTGTCTTTACGGGACGGGTCTGTGTCTGAATGTAGCGGCGCCACGTCCCTGGCATAATGCAACAGGCGTAACTACAGTCGTGTAAGGCACAAAATCAAAGGTCCCCAACACACTCTGGCTTGTTGATTGCCAACTGCCCTCACTTACAGTTTGGCACATTTTGGAAGACTTGCTAGTGCTAGTTTTATTGAATGTTTTCCTGCCGGGATAGAAAAGCTTTATAGACGAAATTTATTGTGCCCATGCGATAAGGAATGACTATGTAATTCCTCTATTTATCACTCGGTTGAAAAAAAGATATCGCCATAGTACGAAATGGCAGTTTTTTTGGAATTATCTGTATCACTCATCAAGGCAAGCGCATCGATATACTGTATGTCTTCACCAAAAAGCTTTTTTAGATCTGCTTTAACATTTCTTTTCTCATGTACCCATTTACCTGCCCTATCTCCCCCTGATTCCACGGCTAGCATTTGGGCGTTGCTGGTATAGGCATTGGGCCAGACGCTTCCCGTTTTTTGTTCACTGGCCCAAACATAGTTAAGTGCTTTTGTTTTCCAGAAGAACAGTCCACCAGACACAATAATGTATAACCTGGCAGGGTAGTCGTCTCCCTTTTTGCTTTTTTCATTGATCGGGCTTAAGGTATTTTCTACCCGCCAACTCCAGTTCAGGAAAGGGGTTTTGTTCAGATCCACCCTTTGTTTTTTAACCAATCCTGAGGCTGCCGCCTCACTGCTCGCCATGAGTACCGTCCTGTTATCCAGGCTTACAATCTGGTAGCGAGTCTTCCCATCAAATTCATGGGGCTCCCAGCCTTGTAAATTCGATTTGGAAAATTCAGCAAAAGAGACGACTTGCTCGCCGGCCCATGCGGGACACAGTGCGAAAAATAGAATGGTTCTAACTAACTTTTTTATGTACATAGATCGGCTCTTTTTGTTTGCTTGGCCGTTTGCGGTGTTCCTTAGGGATCAATGCGATAGATCAATCCATCCCCATAGCTCAGGACATAGACTTCACCAGAAAGATCTTCGGCAAACGACGCAATGTTTAACGTCGTATCTAGGACTCGCTGGACCTGTGTTTTGTTACGTTCGATTGTCAGTGACCAAATCTTTCCGGAAACAAAATCGCCAAAGATATATTGACCCTGGAGTTGACCCAGTTTGTTTCCACGGTAGACATAGCCACCTGTTATCGATTGACCTTGCGCGTGATCGTATTCGTGTATGGGATCGATGAGTTTACTGTCCAAACAGGGATCGTTACGGTAACAGTGTGTACCTTCTCGTAATGGCCAACCATAATTGCCTCCCTTTTTGACGATATTGATTTCTTCCCAGGCATTTTGCCCCACATCTGCCATCCACAGCTCTCCGGTCTTACGATCGAAACTCCAACGCCAGGGATTGCGTAGGCCGTAGGCATAGATTTCGGGTCGTCCTTTTTCAGGATTGCCAATAAAGGGATTGTCCTTCGGTGTGGTGTAGGGGTGTGTGTTCACATCCAGTCTTAATAGAGCACCTAAGAGGGTCTGTGTGTTTTGCCCATTGTTTTTTGGATCACCGGCCCAGCCTCCATCGCCCCAACTAATATACAGAAAACCGTCGGGGCCAAAACTGATCTGTCCGCCATTATGATTGCTATAGGGTTGTTCGACCGTAATGATGCGTTTTTCGCTCCTGGGATCTGCCTGTAGAGAGCGAGGGTCTATACTAAAGCGAGACACGATCGAAGTCAGCTCACCTTTAATCTTGCCCGTATAGGATACAAAAAGTTCTTTTGTTTCGGGGAAGCGAGGATGAAAGGCCATGCCCAGCAGCCCCTTTTCGCCCCCGCTTTCCACTCGGTCGCCAATATCCAGGACGACGGTGCTTTTTGTGTCCCCTGTCTTGAAGCTTCGTATGACGCCTTGTTGTTCCAGCACAAACCAGCGCTGTGGATCATTTTGAATCTGGCTCAGTTGTAGAGGCTGTTTAAACTGCAAAGCGCCAAAGGCAGGCGTAAGCTTGTAGGCGAAGGCGTTGAAGGAAAGACACAAGAGGAGAAAAAATATAAAAGTTGGCATGTCGCCTCCCGTTTAGACCAGGAACATGGCCGCAAGTCCTAGAAAAACAAAAAAGCCGACGACATCGGTGATGGTCGTGAGCACCACGCCGCCTGCTAAGGCGGGGTCAGCCCCTAGTCTATATAGACCCAATGGAATTATCGCGCCTGACAAAGCTGCAACGATGAGATTACACAAAATGGCCAATCCAATAACAATACCTAATGAGACACTATTAAACCAGGCTGCTGCAACGAAGCCGATTACCACTGCCCATACGACACCATTTACAGCGCCAACCGAGAGTTCCTTACGTAAGAGGATAAGGGCATTGCTACGACCCACATGACCCAGCGCGATGCCGCGTATGACCAGGGTGAGCGTCTGGCTGCCGGCGATCCCGCCCATACTGGCTACCACCGGCATCAGTACCGCCAGGGCAACCAGTTTTTCAATGGTGGCACCAAACAGCCCAATTACCCAGGAAGCGAGCAGGGCGGTCAGTAGATTGATACCCAGCCAGACTGCGCGTCGGCGACTGCTACGTACTACGGGGGCGAACATGTCTGTTTCTTCATTCAGACCCGCCCTGCGCATGATTGAGTGATTGGCTTCGTCGCGAATAACATCAACGATATCTTCGATGGTAATACGCCCGACGAGTTTGTCTTCGTTGTCGACGACTGGAGCAGAGAGCAAATCCAGCTTTTCAAAAATCTGTGCCACTTCGTTTTCTTCCATGGAAGCGGGAATCAGGGGTGTATCTGTCTTCATGACCTCGGCAACGGTGTTATCGACATTCAAGGTGACGAGATCCGACAACACAAGTTGACCCAAATATCGGCCTTCTCGATTCACGACCATCAGGGAGTTGGTGTTGTCGGGTAACTTTCCCATGAAGCGCAGGTATCGCAGGATCACGTCCAGACTGACATCGGGGCGTATCGTGACGGCATCCACTCGCATAATACCGCCTGCGGTATCCTCCGGATAGCGCAGGATGGTTTCCAGGCGTTCCCGGTTTTGTGTGTCCATTGAGCGTAAAAGCTCATTAATGATGTTCTCGGGTAGGTCTGGAAGGATGTCGGCCAGGTCGTCGGTAGGTAGGGTGCCGGTTGCTGCCAGCAGCTCGTCCCTGTCCATTTCACGGATGAGCGAGGAGCGCACTTCATCATTAACATAGATGAGCACGTCACCATCGACTGCTGAATCCACCAAATCCCAAGCGATCAGGCGGTCTTCGGCAGGCAGGGATTCCAATACATGTGCAATTTCTGCGGGGTGCAGCGAATTGAGGGTTTTTCCTGCTGAGAGCAGGTTACCCTCAGCAAGTTCGTTATCGATCTTGGTGAGTAGACTGCGATTGTATTCCGACTTTTCCATAGCGACACTCAAAAATCATTACACTTCCATGCGCCGGAATACTCCAGAGCAAAGGCTAAGCCGGACCAATCCGGGTATTAGTGGGTAGTAATCTAATCTATTTACTCACCCTCTTCGAAATAGTTGTTAATTAATTCGCAAATGGCATTGTCTGCCTGTTGCTCGTCTTCTCCCTCAATGATCAATTCCAGTTCCGTTCCTTGTGAGGCCGCCAGCATCATCACGCCCATGATGCTTTTCCCATTTACTTCTCGGTTTCCACGACATAGCTTGACCGTGGAGGTGAAGCCGCTGGCGCAAGTTACCAATTTTGCCGCAGCGCGCGCATGCAGTCCGAGTTTATTAATAATCGTGATTTGCTTGCGTATCATTCAATTTATCAGGGCTGGAGTCGATTGGGGCCAAGTTTAGCGTAATTGGGAGACAGTCTCAAAAACGAAAGGGAAAGATTAATTAAAATAGCCGAGTTTTTGGCAGTCACCGATACCTTCGCGACCGCCGCTGAGCGCCTTGGTCGCCAACTCTTCCAGATCCAGGGCGGGATAATTAAGGGTGCGTATGAGCATGGGCAGATTCAGTCCGGAGACTATGCACAAGCGGGTGGTGGATTTTAGGGCGCATGCGATATTGCTGGGGGTTGAACCAAACATATCCGTTAGTATCAGTACGCCATCACCCGTGTCCAGCTCATCCACATAGGACTGACCTTCGTTGACGAGGTCACCCGGGCTGCATTGGTCGGGAACTGAGAGTATCTTGGTATTGAGAGGGCATACTCCGAGTGTGGTTTTGGCTGTCTCCAGGAGGGCACTACCGACACCATTGTGGGTAACAATCAATACGCCAACTGTCATTCTAATTCCCTATGGCGCACGATGATTTGCTCTTGGCTTTTAAAGCGCTGGGCCAGTTTTTCCACCAGGTACACGGAACGATGCATGCCTCCGGTGCAACCAATGGCCACGGTAAAGTAGGTGCGGTCTGCCTCTTTGAATCGGGGTAACCAACGGTTGATGAAGCGTTCCAGATCGTCTGCCATTTCTCCCACCACGCTTTGTGACTCCAGATACTTAACGACTTGAGGATCTTTGCCGCTGAAGTCTCTGAGCTTGGGGTCCCAATAGGGATTGGGCAGACAGCGCACATCAAAGACCATGTCGGCATCGGTGGGCACTCCGTGTTTAAAGCCAAAAGATTGAAACAAAAGCGACATGGAGCCCGCGGCTTTATCGACCAATCTGCCACGGATCAAGTCTCGCAGTTGATGCATATTGGTATGGGAGGTATCGATCGTGAAGCCTGCCTTCACTGCAATGGCGTCCAGTAGGCGGCGTTCGGCCGCAATGGCCTTTTCCAGACTGGTTCCGTCGTGAGTGAGTGGGTGACGTCTACGGGTTTCGCTAAAGCGTTTGACCAGCGTGGCATTATCTGCGGTTAAGAAAACCACCTCGACTTTGATCTCAAGCGCCTTGAGTTTGTCGAGAATTTCCGAAAATTGTTTAAGTTCTTTTTCCGGGTTTCTGGCATCCACGCCTATGGCTGCGCCGTCGGCCTCGACCCGGGGGTTTTCCTTGATTTGAGAAATAAAGCTGGTGATCAGCCCTATGGGCAAGTTATCGACGCAGTAATAACCCACGTCTTCCAGCGCATGCAGAACGGTACTTTTGCCCGAGCCAGACAGGCCGCTAACAACAACGAGTTTCACGCAAAATCCTTTAGTATTGTGTGACTTACTTGCGCCGCCAGGGAATGGGCCGCTGAGTTGGGTGACTTGATTTGGCTAATTCGCTTGGCGCAGGACTCTACCAATACAGATAGCGAACGCTGTCTGGAATTGTTTAAGGTCCATTGAGGGAATTGTTGGCCGAGGATTGTCACTTCTTGAGGCTGGTCCAAGGTGGATTCTTTTTTCGCTACTTTATCCGTGGATTCTAAACGAATCAAGATGTCTAAGCGATGTTCCGGACACATGGCGAAATCGCCGTAGGTACTGGGCACATCAATGACGCCTAATTCCCGAGTGGATAGAAAATTCTTAATCGCCGCTGGGGCGAATCCCACAACCCGGTTATGTTCCAGAATCCCGAATTCAGGTGCGTCATCAGCGATGAGTCGGTGGCCTCGCTCAAGCAACTCCAGAGCCAGGGTGCTTTTACCTGTGTTCTCTTCCCCGGTGATCAATACCCCTACACCAAAGACTGACACAAAGCTTCCGTGTAATACCCAACGCCTACAGACCTTGCCGGGTAGCTCGGTTCTAAGTGTGGTCAAAACATGTTCAGCAGTCAGTTCTGATGTGATGAGTGGCCAATCGGTTTGACGGGTAAGATAAGGGGGAACCAGTTGATTGTCTGTGATGATAAAGCAATTGGGTCTTAATACCTTAAGACGATTCTGTAGTTGCTCCCTCGATCCCCGAGGAAGGGTCTGTAGATAGCTGAATTCTGCGTCTCCAACGATGGCGACTTGTGGCATACGGACCGGATTGAAGTAGCCCACCAGATTGGCAAAGTCGTAAGGGCTATCCAGCGCGGGAAAGGCGCGCGTGTTGGCCTTGGCTCCACCTACCCAGCTGAGCTTGAGGCCTTTCCTAAATGTTTCGAGTAATGACTCTACGGAGAAGTTCTGTTCCATTATCTTTTGGGTAAGAAATGAACGTTAATGCAGTTATGCACAAAAGTGCCCGTATTGCACGAAATCATGAATTTGGGCTGGGGGCGTTTAGCGCCAGTAGGGGATTTTACACTAGTTCTAGGTAGTTTTACCCTGCCTGGGAAGGACTATTTTCCAGGTGCGAGGCGGGCAATGATTTCTTCGGCGCTTTTTGCCTGCCTTAGATCGTTGCGTAAGGTTTCACTGCGGAACATTTCGGACAACTCAGCCAGGATTTGCAGGTGTTCTTCTGTGGATTCGGGTGGCACTAGCAGTGCGCAGAGTAAGTCGACTGGCTTATTATCGGGCGCATCATAGTCTACGCCATTCTCTAGCTGAATGAAGGCAGCCACCGTGTGATCGGAGGCCTTCAGCCTGCCATGGGGGATGGCAATGCCATGCCCTAGGCCCGTGCTTCCCAGTTTTTCTCTGGTAATAAGGCTTTCAAAGACCTCGTTTGGATTGATCGATGTGTCGGCTGTGGCGATCAGTTGGCTCAATTCTTCCAGCGCGCGCTTTTTACTCGCTGCTGGCACAGCGCAACGTATCCGTTCCATCGAAATAATGTCACTAAAGTGCATAGTGGGTCACATTCGTCTTTAGATAGAGCTGGTAATTTGCCTAATCTTCAGTAGGGTTCGGGGCTGACTTCCCTCTATGATTCTGCAGTTTTTGCTTGTGCTTGATAATTTGACGATCCAATTTATCTGTTAAAGCATCAATAGCGGAATACATATTCTCATCAGAAGCACTGGCAAATAGAGTGCCGCCACTGACTTGCACGGTGGCTTCAGCCTTTTGGGTTTGCTTTTCTACTTCGAGAATAACGTGCGTGTTGATTACATGATCAAAATGGTGGGATAAGCGACCAATCTTCTCGTTCACATAGTCACGCATTGCAGTGGTTACCTCGCAATGATGACCAGTCACATCAATATGCATAAAAATGCTCCAATTACTAGAATGCTAAATCAGGTAATACGTTTCCGCTCATTGGAGGGCGGAATAGCCATGGCATCACGGTACTTGGCCACGGTGCGACGCGCCACATTGATCCCTTGTTCTGACAGGATCTTGGCAATCTTGCTGTCGCTCAGCGGCTTACGAGCATCTTCTGCGGAAACCATCTTTTTAATCAAGGCCCGAATCGCAGTCGAAGAACACTCACCCCCGCTAGCCGTGCTCACATGGCTAGAAAAGAAATATTTTAATTCAAAAATGCCTCTAGGGGTATGCATATACTTCTTATTTGTGATTCTTGAGATAGTAGACTCGTGCATGCCGACTGCTTCGGCCACATCATGAAGAACCAACGCCTTCATGGCTTCCTCACCATGCTCCAAAAAGCCCTGTTGGCGCTCCACGATGCATTTGGCCACTTTCATCAGGGTTTCATTGCGGCTTTGTAGGCTCTTAATGAGCCAGCGGGCCTCTTGAAGCTGTCCCTGCAGATAGGTATTGTCGGCGCTCTTATTGGCGCGTTGAATAAGGCCGGCGTACATGGAATTGATATTCAGTTTGGGTGTGGATTCTGGATTCAGTGATACCACCCACTTTTCTTTGACCTTTTTCACGTAGACGTCAGGTACGATGTACTCGGCCTGCGAGGAGGTCATGGCATTGCCGGGACGCGGATTGAGGGTATGTATTAACTGCACGATCTCCCTTAGGCCGTCTTCGTTGACCTTGAGTTTGCGCATTAATTGGTTAAAGTCACGATTTGCCAGCAATTGGAAATGAGTTTTGAGCAGGCTCATGGCCTCTTTGTGCCAAGGCGTGTCAGCGCTGATTTGTTGCAGTTGGATAGTCAGGCTTTCTTGCAGGTCTCTGGCACCTACACCGACTGGATCAAAGCTATGGACACGATGCAGTACGGCTTCCACTTCGTCAAACTCTACGTCCAGATCGGAACGCAGCGAATCAAAAATCTCTTCCAAGGGAGTGGCAAGATAGCCATCTTCATCAATGGAGTCGATAATCGCGGTGGCGATGGCCAGATCGACCTCGGAAAAATGGCTAAGCCTCGCTTGCCAGATCAGATGTTCTTGGAGTGTGTCTTCATCCTGGCCTCGGGTCTCGTACTCGCGGTTGTCTTCGCCGGATGCAGCGCCGCTGCCCGTGTAGTTGTAGTTGGTGGAAAGGTCGTAAGTGTCTTCCCATGAGCTGTCCACAGGGAGGTCCGTAGGAAGGGAATCTTTGTGCATGTCCAGCGTAATTTGGTCGCTGAGATTGTCGCTATCCAGGATGCTGTCGGTTCCACCCCCTTCCTGGTGTTCGGACCGTGCTTCATCGTTGCGCTGCCCTTCTTCTTCCGACATCTCCAGCATTGGATTGGTCTCCAAGGCTTCTTGAATCTCGGAACGGAGTTCGATGGTGGACAATTGCAAAAGGCGTATCGCCTGCTGCAATTGAGGTGTCATGGTTAGATGCTGGCCGAGACGGAGCTGTAGTGACTGCTTCAAGACAAATCCTCGCTTGCTATTTTTGATTTAATTAGACTAATTATCAAGTCAGGCCTAGACACAATTATAGTGCATTGGCACGCTCTTTGATATTAACTAGTCTGCACTTTCTACATGCAAACAACAGACCCTATTAATGTATATATTGCTGAGTTGGGGATTTGTCAAATTAGATTTACTACATTTTAAAGTGATGGCCCAGGTATACATCTTTAACTAATTGATTTTCTAGTATTATTTCTGGCGTGCCGGAAGCGATGACCTGCCCCTCGCTGATGATGTAGGCGCGCTCACAAATACCCAGCGTTTCCCGCACATTGTGATCAGTTATCAGAATGCCGATATTTCGCTCACGTAGATGCTGAATAATTTGCTGTATATCTATTACGGAGATTGGATCCACTCCAGCAAAGGGCTCGTCTAACAGGATAAATTGCGGCTCTGCGGCCAGGGCGCGGGCGATTTCAACTCGTCGGCGTTCGCCTCCGGAAAGGGCCATTCCCTGGCTATCCTTGATATGGTGTATATTGAGATCCGACAATAATTCGTCACAGCGATCCAGCCTCTGGACGGCGCTCAAATCCTTTCTTCCTTCCAAGACCGCGATGATGTTCTCGGTTACCGTCAGTTTTCTAAACACCGAGGCCTCTTGTGGCAGGTAGCCAATGCCGAGTCTCGCCCGTTCGTGCAGGGGGTAGTGGGTGAGATCTTTGTCGTCCAGCAGAATAGCGCCTTTATCGCAGGGGACGAGTCCTACGATCATATAGAAGCTGGTGGTTTTTCCCGCTCCGTTGGGGCCAAGCAGGCCGACCACTTCTCCTGAATTTACTTCCAGCGTGACATCTTTGACTACTTGTCGGCCTTTATAAGACTTGGCCAGATTTTGCGCTTTTAGTTGGGAATTCATTTTTTCTTTTCGTTTAGTGATTCGGGTTGAATGACCACTTTCACCCGTTGGTCGCCGGCCTCATTGGCCATGGCCCTAACGATGTGGTTGTGGGTTTCGTATTCGATACGGTTGCCCTGAAATTCGTTTCCACCTTGGGCCAGTTTGGCTTGATTGGTGAGGGTTAGCACGCCATCGAGGGCGGAGTAGTCCACTTTCATGGCTTGTGCTTCCACGTCGCCGGGGGAATCGTCCGGTCTTTGGCTGAACAAGGCGGGATTGCCGGTGGCAACCACCCGGCTCAATTTACGGTCATCGCTGTAGACGATGATCTTCTGCGCCAGCAGTCGCATCGAACCCTGGGTGAGCCTCACGCTTCCGCTATAGGTGCTGATGCCGTTCTTGTCGTCGATATCGACTTGATTTGCCTCGATCTGGATGGGTTTTTCCTTATCCGATCGCAAGGCCCAAACAGATTGGGGGCCGATTAGTAAGACGCTAACCAGGATCGCTAGGATTGGGGTTTTTATATACGCCTTTGACTTGTGAGTGTAGTTGTAGTCGTTGATCATCAAAATTAATTCGCATTCCTATCGCGCTGACGGTACCTGAGGGGTTGCTGACCGTAACGGGATTATCGGTCTCTCCCTGGTTCTTGGTCAAATCGATATGGAGATCTTCCGACTTGACCTGGAGCAGGGTGCTCTTGCTGCTTTTTTCCTGTGCATGAAGTCGATTGATTGTAACATTCCCGGAAAGCAAGACGTTGGTCCGTTCAGTGATAATGCCAAAACTGGAGCGGATCTCCCATTGTTTGTCTTCACGCTTGGTCTTGATCAAGCGGTAGTGAGGCTCGGTCATGTGCACGGTGTCATTTGGGAAATGAGACATATTGGCAGCGCCCAGGCTGCGCAAGGGTGCCCCTGTGTGATCGGTTTCCACCAGGTAAAAGCGCTCCATGTAGTAGTCCACACCTAAACCCAGCGCACCTGTTTGTTCGCGCATGGTCTTGTCGGCCTCGGGGATGAAGGCCACCAGAATGAGGACACCGAAAAGAAGGACTATGAATCTGACGCGTACGGGCTGATTGAACAGAACAATCATGAAATGTATTCGGCCAATGTCTGATCCAGTACACCATGGCCTTGCATAATCAATTCACACACATCTCGTGCCGCCCCCAGGCCACCTCGATTGGGTGTTTGCCAGTGTGAGTGCTGTTTCACAAAGGGGTGGGCGTCTTGTACCGCAATCGCCAAGCCCACTTTGGTCATTACAGGCAGATCCACCACGTCGTCACCCACATAGGCGACCTGTGACGGGCTTAGTTTCAATTTGGCAGTGAGTTTTTCAAAAGCGGGGACTTTATCGCGCTGCCCCTGGTAGACGTGTTTAATGCCCAGCTCTTCCATACGGTAGGTGACGATGGGTGAGGTACGACCGGTAATGATGGCAACTTCCACCCCTGAGCTTTGTAGCATTTTCAGACCATGGCCATCGCGGGAGTGAAAGGACTTGATCTCTTCGCCCTGCTCGGTCAGATACAGACGACCATCCGTGAGTACCCCGTCCACATCGAAGATGACCATCTTGATCTGTGCACACTTCTCCATAAGATCCTGCATTAAGCCACTCCTGCACGTAGTAGGTCGTGGATATTCAGGGCACCGATCATGACGCCATGATCGTCGACCACGGGAAAGGAATTGATTTTGTGTTGTTCCATTAATTGCAGGGCTTCCACCGCCAGCGCCTTGGGTTTAATGGTGGTCAGTTTGGTGATCATCAAAGATTTGATGGGTATCTTGGGATCGAACTGTCCCTTGTCCAACAATCTTCTGAGATCGCCATCGGTAAAAATACCCAATAATTTATTCTGCTTATTCACCACGGCGGTAAAGCCCATCACTTTACGCGATATCTCCACCAGCGCTTCATGCAGATTGGCGTCTTCCTGAACCATGGGGACTTGATCACCACTACGCATAATGTCTTCGATGTGCAGCAGCAGTCGACGGCCTAATGTGCCGCCTGGATGGGAACGGGCAAAATCCTCTTCAGTGAATCCTCGGGCTTCCAACATGGCGACCGCTAACGCATCTCCCATAGCCAGGGTGGCAGTGGTGCTGGCGGTGGGGGCCAGGCCCAGCGGGCAGGCCTCTTTGGCCACGCTGACATCGATATGCACATCGGCCTTGATGGCAAGCGTGGATTTGGGATTACCCGTGAGCGAGATAAAAGGCACGCTCTCTCGCTTGATGATGGGGAGTATGGTCAGTAACTCTTCGGTTTCCCCGGAATTGGAAATGGCCAGGACCACATCCTGTTTGGTGATCATGCCCAGGTCACCGTGGCTGGCTTCACCGGGGTGTACAAAAAAGGCGGGGGTTCCAGTGCTGGCCAGGGTGGCGGCGATCTTGCCCCCGATATGCCCCGACTTACCCATGCCCAGTACCACAATTCGGCCCTGACAGCGCAGCATGTATTGGCAGGCGGCGGCGAAGTTCTCGTCGATACGACTTAGCAAGCCGCTGACTGCGTCTGCTTCGGTGCGAATGACCGCTTTGCCCATTTGTATCAGTTCGTCTACCACAATGTCCTGTATCGGTAAGTCTACTTCCAGTGTACTCATAGTGTTCCGTTGGCTCTAACTTGCTATTCGGGTTGGTCTCTATTCCTTTTCGGGATAGCCCAATTCCTTCAGTTTTTGCGCCAACTCCACACGTTGTAGCTCATTTCCGCTCACCTGTACGTGTCCGGTAGGGATATCCACGTCTACCTGGTCCACGCCATCCAGTGCCGTCAGGCCTTTTTGTATATTGCTCACGCAACCTGAGCATTTTACATTGCTGACATCAAACTCCAGTTTGCTCATGCCGCTGCCTTTGTGCTGAGGTAAAGTGCAATCATATAGAGGATATACACAGTTAACAACAGGCTGCCCTTGGTGCGGGTGAGCGTGCCCTCGGGGCCGGCCTTACTGCGCGACATAATGATCAGCACCAAGGTGAGAAATATCATCACCGGGAAATCGCGGTACAGGGCGGCGGCTTCGATTGTTGCGGGGTGAATTACCGCAGCAATCCCTAACACCCCAAGCAGATTAAACATATTGGAGCCGATGATGTTTCCCAGCGCTAGATCGTGTTCGTTTTTGCGGGCGCTCATAATACTAGCCACCAGCTCAGGCAGGCTGGTGCCGATGGCGACAATGGTGAGCCCTATGACCAAATCGCTCACGCCCAACGCACGGGCGATGCCCTCGCCACCCCACACTACGAGACGGGCGCCTAGAGATAAGAGGACGAGCCCTACCGCCAGCCAAAGTAGGGCCGCAGGTAGGCTGACACCTTTAGGCATCTCCTGCTTGATCTCCTGACTCAATGGGTCTGATTTCGGGCTGGACTTGGCCAGTTTGATCATCCACATCACAAACAGAAACAAACCGATGAGTAAAACGATGCCATCCA
>JAOUPJ010000300.1 GCA_029879945.1 Gammaproteobacteria bacterium | reverse complement strand
TTCAGTAGGGAGTTGCTCTGAGAGAGTATTTTCGTTTTCGTCTGTCATTGTTTGCCACTATCCCAATATTGGGTTCTATTATCACTTAGCCTTTAAACAAGGTCTAATCGTGTTTGTGATAGACCAGAGTACTTAACGACAGCTTCTTGTAAATTACAAGAACTTTGGAATCTGTTCGCACAACATTTAGACATTCATTTTAAATAAGACAAATGTTCTCTCTCCAAAAAACTCGCTAAGCACTTGGTTTATGCCCCTTCTACTGGTTAAATTTTCTCCTAAGTTATTGTTAATTCAGCTTTAAGCAATCAGGGGTAAACTGCTGCAGGATGATGAAATAATGTCCATATTTATTTATGTGTGGGAACAAGCAATTTCTCAGCAGATTCATAACACGACTAAAATATTAATTTTCTGGCCTTGCATCTTGGAGACACAGTCGATTCATTGAAATATTTCAGTATTGCCCTATTCGCATATGCATTCATGACAATCCCTGAAAGAGCGAAACATGTTCAGATTTTCTTGCCCAACCAATAAATCCATTTTACTCCCTCTGGCCATCGCTCTAGTCTTAGCGGCGTGTGGCAAAGGGAACGATCTCGATAGCATTGAAGAAATATACGAAATCGAGATTCCAGGCACCGCGCAAAAAGGGCCTTTTTTACTTGGCTCGAAGGTCAACATAGACAAGCTAACCCCAAATGGCTTTGCGACCGATGGATACTCTACTGAAACCTATGATGATTTAGGCAATTTCAATCTGTACACCGAACGGCTCGGTGTTCATCGCATTTCCATCAGTGGACTGCATTTCAATGAAATTCTCAATAATATTTCATCCTCTCAGTTAACACTAACTGCTCTCTATAATGTAAAGAAAGAAAATAACCATCATGCCTATGTCAATCTACTCACACATCTGAGCAGCAATCGCGCTTTGTCGCTGATGAGCAATGAGGGGTACAGTGCGGAAAATGCCATCGAACAAGCAGAGCGTGATGTGCTTGGTGCCCTGCAGGAAGTCGTGCCCGCAACGGAATTAAGCGGATTTACACGCCTAAGTCTCTATGATACAGACTCAAGCAACGCCAAAGGGAATGCTTATGTCTTAGCCCTTTCCGCCATACTCTATCAATACGCCCTGATCGAACAAGAGGCCTATCCCACTTACAATATTGACGCCGTTTTCTCTCAACGCCTCAATCTGCTAGCGGATGATATAGCCGATGACGGGACTATCAACGGCAATGTGGAAATTATCCCCACTTTACGTCGTGCCATGCGTACTCTTCGCCCTGACCAGGTCGAAAAAAATCTACAAGACTATAGCCAGTTCGCGACCGGAAGCCGCTTACCCGTGGCCAATATGAATCTTTTCATCGACACCGACGGAGACGGTATCGTAAATAGCGAAGATGATGACGACGATAACGACACCATTCTGGATGTGGATGATCCCGACCCGTATGATCCTATCAACCTGGGCATTGTCAGTTTTTTCCAGACGGGAAAAGATAGTTACAGCATACAAATGGATGAAAACGGCTACGACACGATACAAGGTGATAGCGAAGATACAATAATTGGATTCACAAGTTTCACGGGCCTAAATAACTATCGCGCTATAGATGGTGGGGGCGGAAACAATTTCATTCTTGGTTCCAGTGCAGATAACATCCTGGACTTTAGCCTGGTCGAATTACTCAACATTACACATATTGATGGCGGAAACGGTAATGACAAAATTACCGGAAGCCTGGGAAATGATGTCATAATCGGTGGTCTGGGCTCAAACACACTGCTGGGTTTAGGGGGCGACGATACTTTTTTCCATACTGGCGTAACTGGAAGCCTTAACATCTTTAACGGGGGTGATGGTTACGATCAAGTCATCGGTTCAAAAGGAGATGATATTTTTTACCTCCGACTATTTGGAAACGAAAATTCTGTAGAAGTAATTGATGGGGCGGAAGGATTTAATGCTATTCAAACCTACGCCTACGGCAAATTCGATTTTAGCAACACGGAACTCGTCAACATAGCGGAGATACGTGCTGGAACTGAAGGGGTGACGATTTATGGCACCCAGAAAGCCGATGTCATAATCCCCGGTTCCCGTATCGATCAACTTTACGGTAATGGAGGGGACGATATTTTTCAATTACCGAACGGAAAAAGTTCCACCAATCTGTTCTCCGGTGGAGACGGATTTGACACTATTTTAGGCACGGACCAGGATGACGTAATAGGCCTTATTCAGTTCTTTGACGATAGGCGTGTGGAAAAAATAGACGGGGGTGCTGGGCACAATATTATTACCGCCTATACACATGGTGTGAATTTCGATTTTAGCCAAACAAGCCTGGTCAACATTCACAAAATCGTTGGCAGTATCGGGGCCAATAAAATCACCGGGAGTGCCGATAACGATGTGATTCAGGGCGGACCCAATTACAATACCCTTATCGGTGGTCCTGGCGACGATACGTTTCTTTATACGGGCGTTGATACTCAACAGTCGGATGTCGTCTCCGGTGGTGAGGGTTACGACATCATCCGCGGTTCCGAGGGTGACGACCATATCGGGCTTCAGACTTACCACGATGAGTATACGGTAGAGGAAATCGATGGGGGCTCAGGATACAATACGATCCTAGCCTACGCATACGGACGTGAGTTTGATTTTAGCCAGACCAAACTTAGCAATATTCACAAAATAGTTGGTGGCAACGGAGAAATGAAAATCACGGGGAGTGCCGGTAATGACGTAATTCAGGGTGGAGGCAGCCACAACACTCTCATAGGCGGTCCTGGTGACGACGTTTTTTATTATGAGGGTGTTGATACCCCTCAATTTGATGCAGTCTCAGGTGGTGAGGGTTACGATACGATTCTCGGCTCAGAGGGGGATGACTATATCGGACTTCGTATTTACAACAGTGAGTATAACGTAGAAAAAATTGATGGTGGTAAAGGGACAAATATAATTAATGTATTTCTCTATGCCCGAAACGTGGACTTCTCCACAACAGACGTTGTAAACATTCATCTCATCAAGCTGGGCAAATTTTCCAACACCTTCGTAGGAAGCGCCAACAATGACAAGGTTGCGGGTAACGAATCAAACGACGTGCTAAACGGCGGCCCAGGAATCGACACTGCCGTGTTCAACGGCAACAGAGCCGACTACGCCATTATTCACAACGCCGGCGTATACACCGTTCAAGACTTGAATCCTGGTGATGGCGACGAAGGCACCGATACGCTCACAAACTTCGAATTCATCCAGTTTGCGGATGAAACCATGGCAATTTCTTCGGGGCCGTAACATGCTCATCAAGTCTCCAGGCATTTCACCCAAAGCAATTGGCCTCATTTTAACAATTGCCTCTACCCTTTTGGCCTGCGATAGGGTTGAGGAAGTGCATGTTTCAAAAGTCACTGGGAAAGAGATTAACGTAGTCATCGAAGGTACTGCGCAAAAAGGTCCGTTCCTTTTGGGATCGAAAGTCTCTATCGGCCCACTACTTCCTAACGGTTTCTATAAACCTGAATTCGGCGCTGAGACCATCGACGATATGGGAAATTTTGAAATCTACTCAGAAACCCTCGGACCTCATGTCATCACCGTACAGGGATTTCACTATAATGAAATCGGCAATACCATCTCCCTTGCAGAGCTCAAGCTCAACGCCGTCTACGATATTACAGAACAGAAAATGCAAAAGGCCTATGTCAACCTGCTCACCCACTTGAGCTCGGTTCGAGCCATTTATCTGGTTAAAAATGAAGGAATACAAACGGGACCCGCCATAAAACAAGCAGAGGCCGATGTCATCAATGCCTTTCAGGATGTGCTACCTGTCTCCACCCTATCAGATTTCACCCAACTCAATCTCTATAACACTGATCCAAAGTACGCCAGCGGAAATGCCTACGTAGTCGCCCTATCAGCGATTCTTTATCAATACGCGACCCTCATTACGGAAGAATTTCCTGAGTTTGGAGTTGATGCAATTCTATCACAGCGGTTAAACCTCATCGCAAGGGACATCGCCGATGACGGCTTGATCAATGATGACTCCATGCTCCTTCCCAAACTCAAACTGGCGGCGAGAACGCTGAAGCCAAATCTGGTTGTGAGTAATCTGGAAAACTACAGTTTTTTTACCACCGGGGCAGTCATGCCAGTAGCCAATCTCAACCTGTATATAGACACTGATGGCGATGGGACCGCGAATCATTTCGACGAGGATGATGACAATGACGGAATCTTGGATAAAG
>JAOUPJ010000061.1 GCA_029879945.1 Gammaproteobacteria bacterium | reverse complement strand
TCGAAGAGAAGGCCGAGGCTGCTGTTAAAAAGATGGGAAGAAAAAACTCTAAATTATACAATGAATTAAGAAAGAGATTCCAAGAGCAAGGTGATACAGAGGCGTTGAATACTGCCCGTGCCCTGCTAGAATCACAGCATAATCTGTCGGTGGGCGACAAAGAGCGATTGTTCGGCTATCTGGAAGGGGGTGGTAAGATCTTGTTGCCAGAGCCGCACCCTTTATTGACAGAGCAGGCGAAAGTACCCGGACTCGATGGGCAGAAAATGTCCAAATCCTACGGGAATACCATATTCCTCACAGAATCCCCCGAGTCGGTAGAAAAGAAATTACGCACCATGCCGACAGACCCGGCCAGAGTAAGGCTCACCGACCCGGGTGATCCGGCGAAGTGTCCGGTGTGGGAGTTTCATAAAATGTATTCTGACGAGAGCGTCCAGACCTGGGTACAGGGTGGGTGTAAGAACGCAAAGATTGGGTGCCTGGATTGTAAGCAGCCGATCATCGAGGCAGTGTTGAGGGAGCAGCGGCCGATTCGTGATCGGGCAGAGGAATATATGGAGAATCCAAGCCTGGTTCGTAGCATTATTGCAGAGGGGTGTGAAAAGGCCAGAGACACGGCCCGTGACACACTCGAAGAAGTCAGGCAGGCCATGGGGCTGAACTACCGCTAGAATTGATAGAGAGAAATGACGGAAACCAACACTGTCGAGAACCCTCCGATTGAGGGTGGGGAAGAAGTTAGCGTAGACAAAGTCCTGGCTAAGGTCAAAGGCTCTTTGCTTACTGAGCTTCCTCACGATTTATATATTCCACCCGAAGCGCTGGAAATTTTTCTGGAGGCCTTCGAGGGGCCGCTGGACCTGTTGCTTTATCTCATTAAAAAGCAAAACCTGGATATACTGGATATTCCCATTGCCGAGATCACTCGCCAATACATGGAATATGTGGACTTGATGAAAAATCTGAACATCGAGTTGGCAGCCGAGTATCTGGTTATGGCCGCCATGCTGGCCGAGATCAAATCGCGCATGTTACTACCGCGTCCAGCGGTGGAAGACGAGGAAGATGATCCACGCGCAGAGCTGATCCGTAGGTTGCAGGAGTATGAGCGATTTAAAAAGGCAGCCAACGATTTAAACGAGATGCCCATTGCAGGTCGGGATTACTATCTGACTGAATCCCTACCCTTTGAAAAACCGGTGCAGAATTCACAACCCCAAGTGAGCCTGGATGATGTATTGAAGGCCTTGCGCGGTGTGATGAGCAGAGCCGAATTGTTTACCCATCATCACATAAGCCGTGAACCTTTGTCGGTTCGTGAGCGTATGTCCATTGTATTGAACAAAGTAAGAAAAGATAGCTACACCGAATTCACGAGTTTATTTCAAGTGGAAGAGGGACGTGCGGGAGTCATCGTTGCCTTGCTGGCAATATTGGAATTAATAAAGGCCTCGTTGATCGAGTTGGTTCAGAACGAGCCTTATGGAACTATTCACGTGAAAGCAGCACAATGAGTACAGAAGATTTAAAGCCTATCATTGAAGCCATCCTGTTCGCCAGTGGCAAACCCATGACCATTAATCAGATCTTGCACCTTTTTCCTGAGGGTGAGGAACCATCGAAGGAACACGTAGAACAGGCTATTGAGGCCCTGCAGACAGAGATGTCGGCACGCCCTATCGAGTTGAAAGAAGTCGGATCAGGGTTTCGATTTCAGATTAAGGAACTCTACACCGAATGGGTGTCTCGACTCTATGAAGAAAAGCCACCCAAGTATTCCCGCGCCTTGTTGGAAACCCTGGCGCTGATAGTCTATCGTCAACCTATCACTCGTGCTGAGATCGAAGAAATTCGTGGTGTAGCAGTGAGTAGCCATATCATTAAGACCCTGCAAGACAGGCAGTGGATTAAAGTGGTAGGTCATAAAGACGTCCCCGGCAAACCGGCGATCTATGGTACGACAAAAGTATTTCTCGACGACTTCAATATCAGATCGTTGGACGAATTGCCTACGTTGAGTGAATTAAAAGATCTGGATCAGTTGGGATTGGCGTTGGAAGAGGGTGAGTTAAAAGAAGCCCTGGAACAAGTTAAATTGCAAGCCCAAGCACTGCCTGAAGTGGATACCTCCGATAACGCAGAATCGAATGAGGGCGTAGCTCAAGAAGAAGTTGAAACCGTTTCTGAAGCGGAGAATGAGTCGGCATCCACCGTAGAAGAGACAATAGGCCAGTCCGTGGTTGAAGGGGAAGATAACGCTGCGGATGAAGTTGAGCGAGAGTCTGATGAAGTGGAGAACGAACTTGTTTCAGTACTGGAGATCGATGCTGAGGATGTTATCGAGAGCGCGGAGACGGTAAGCGTTTCTGATGAATCGGTAGACGAAATTGAAACAGAATCAAATCTGGAAGACAGTAGCAACCACACCCACGAGCCCGACTCTGAAATACTGGAAGAGAGTTTAGAGGACGAGATCGTAGACGAGGTCGATACAGAACTGGAGGCACAGGCCGCCACGGAGGAAGTCATCTCCGATGAGGTGGAAGAGAGCACTGTATCAGTCGAAGAAGCAGTCGTTGAAATGGCGTTAGCGACAGAAGTGGAAGAAGCACAGGAAATCTTACCCGAATCACAGGCCCAGTCCGAGATGATTGCTCGATTGGTTGCCGGCTTTGATCATGAAGAAGTCGCAGAACAGAATGAAAACGTAGAGTCGGTGGAAGCGCTTAGAGTAGAACAGGCAGCCGTATCTGATTCAGAAACCCACACAACACAAGAATCCGAGATTGAAAGAGAAACCCAAGCAAAAAAGTCCCTTCAGGAAGAAGTCCGGAGCGAGCTCCAAGCGCTCGCCGAAGAGGCGGACTAGCGCAGATAAAACAAGCGATACTCAAGGTCCTGAGCGTATACAAAAAGTTATGGCCCAGGCGGGCTTCGGCTCGCGTCGAGAAATAGAGGCCTGGATCAATGAAGGGCGCGTCAAGCTCAACGGCCAGACTGCCAAATTGGGGGATCGCTATACCCTGGGTGATCAACTTACATTAGACGGTAAACCGGTGGGACCGGGCAGATTAAGCACGAAACCCGCGAGAGTTCTGCTCTATCACAAACCCATGGGTGAAGTGACCACCGTTAAAGACCCGGAAGGGCGTCCTACTGTCTTTGACAATCTTCCTCGTGCCAGGGGTCAGAAGTGGATTTCCATCGGCAGACTGGATATCAATACGTCTGGCTTGATCATTTTTACCACTGATGGTGAGCTTGCCAATAAGCTCATGCATCCCAGCAATAACTTTGAGCGGGAATACGCCGTAAGAGTACTGGGTGAAGTGAAGGATGAGGTGATCAACGCACTACTTAAAGGGGTGGAATTGGAAGATGGCCCTGCGAAATTTGATCGTATACTCGATGCCGGTGGTACGGGTGCAAACCATTGGTATCATGTGATACTGCGTGAAGGTCGAAACCGCGAGGTTCGACGCATGTGGGAATCACAAGGGGTCACCGTGAGCCGTTTGATGCGCATACGATTTGGAGCCATATCCTTACCTAGTTCCCTCAAGCAAGGAAAGTGGATCGAATTGGAAGAGAAGGATGTGAAAAAGCTGATCGCTTCTCTGTAGTGCCGAATTTGAAACCACTCAAATCCTGATCTATTCCTATTCCCGGTCTAAGCTGGAAACAATTTAGTTTTGTAAGCTGCGAGCCGGTTCGCTAAATAAAAGCAAAAAACCATGACTTGGTAGACGCAAACAAGTCATGTTTAGGCGGATCATTCTAATAATAAGCCTGGGTGTTTGTGTTTCGGTATTGAGTGCCAAACAGATCATACCGATTCAGACCGGGATACCTTTCTTTTTTTCGCCCAATACCACCCTGCGCATGGCAGCAGTGGGTGATATCATTGTTCATAAGAATCAGTTTCTAGCGGCACGAAACGATACGGACGGTAGCTTTGATTTCTATCCCCAGTTACAGTTAGCTAAGCCCCTCATAGAGCCTGTCGATTTTGCCATTGCCAATCTGGAGACCACCTTGCCAGGAAAGGACTATGAATTCTTTCCTCGTTTTGGCACACCCGATAATCTAGCCGTCGCACTTAAAAAGACGGGTTTCGATTTTCTTACCCATGCCAATAACCATGTACTGGATTACGGAAAAGACGGCGTGTTGCGAACCTTAAAGGTTGTGGACAATCTGGGTTTTCTCCACACGGGTGCTTTCGCAAACCGCAGCGAATACAATGAAAAACGCATTCAAGTCATTGAGCGCCAGGGGATTCGATTTGTGATTTTGAATTACACCTATGGTACCAACGGCAGACCCACACCAAAGGGCATTGTTATCAATCGTATCGATCGAAAAAAGATCGCCGACGATATCTGGCTGGCCCGCCAAAAGAAGGTGGATTTTATTATCGTCAGCTATCACTTTGGTGTTCAATACGAGCGATTGCCGAATCAGGAGCAAAAAGATCTGGTAGATTTCACCTTCAAAGAAGGGGTGGACGTGATCTTGGGGGCCCATCCCCATGTCGTACAACCCTATGTCTACAAACCGGTGACCGACAAATATGGCGTGCGCAAGAAACGCCTGGTTGCCTACTCGTTAGCAAACTTTATTTCCAATCAGCGAGAGCGTTATCGGGATGGAGGCATGGTGTTGTACTTCAATTTACGCAAGACCCAACTGGAAGATGGAAGCATAGAGCGTGAAGTGGAGGCGGTGAGCGATGTCCCAGTTTGGGTCTATACGGCTGAGAAAAACAAAAAACACGAATTTCATATAGTGGCTTTGCCCCAGTATTTCGAAAAAAAATTTCCACACACGCTTTCTAAATGGAACGAATTTAAGTTAAAACGCTTTTACGCTGACTACCGTGAGCTGATGCATCCAACCGCGAAGCTGTTAGTGCAGAGGGAGACAGTGGCTAAGCTAGAAAATTCTTCTTCAAGCAAGAAATCCAGCACCAAGAACTAATATCACCTTCCTTTTCGGGATAGAAATCCAGTCCTCATCGGGGAATTGATGTATCTTTTGTGTTCAACTACAGGGGACACATGGTGTATACTATTCGTTCAGCTTTTGATTGAGAATAACCAGACGTAGCTCATGCGTGCGCGTAACATATTGTGTATTTTACTGATTGTGGGGGTCTTTGCTGCCCAGGCTTACGCAGCAGGGCCTTACCCTGATTGGATCTCACCCTCTCCAACTTCTGAAAATCTTGTACCGATTGATAATATCGAACCTGTCCCCAATACCGGGGGGGAGATAGGCTCCTCTCAAACAGTCAATGGCTTTACCCAGTACTCCGTGGACCTGGGTGATGCCACTTACTTTATTTCCGACATTCAGGCGGGTGGACTACTCCAGCAGGGCACTGCTGACCCCTCCAAGCCTTGGGACAGATTCGGAACAGTGGTTTTCGAGGCTTCAACTGTGGGTACCGTCACCCGCGCACCCGGTTATTATCCGGATACCTCAAATGCTTTCATTAAGCCCAACTTCCCCGGAGTCTCCGCACTGAATCTGAATCAGTTTGCGTATCTCCCCACCAAGAATGCCGTGCTGGTTGTAGACACAAAAATGAAGCGCACCGTCGGGGAAATTGTTACCGGCACTGAAAATACCAATATTGCCCTGGACCCTCGCAATCTTCGCTCGCTGATCGTGAGTAGGCCGTCCAACGAGGTGTTGGTTTTAAATATGGACACTTACGAAGTTCTTCGTCGAGTTGAGGTAGCCCAGGAGCCGGTGGATGCAGCCATTTCCAGTCGCGCCAATTTTGTGGATCATGCCTTTGTAGTCAGCGCGCTAGACAATACGCTTAGTGTAATTGATCTTTATTCAGAATCGGCACCGATTCGACAGACCGTGGCACTAGGGATATCCTCGGCAAGGGTGTTTGCGCATCCGTCCAAAGACGAGATAGTGGTGGTTGATTTGGCGCTCGGGGTAGAAATTTATACGCTGTCTAGCGACACATCTAAGCTCATAGACCTGAGTCGTAGTTATACCTTTGGTCTAAATGATGAAGAAATATTGGATGTTGTTGCCAGTGATGATGGAAGTCGATTATTCCTGCTTATAAAATCTAATTTGGATGGTGAACTAAGTGTGCGAACGCTTAATACTGAAACGGGCGTAGAGAATTCCTGGAGTTTCATTCTTGCCAGTGATACAGGTAGATATGCATTGAAAAATACAGTCACGATATTCTCAAAAAATCGTTTAGGGCTATCGGCTTACCTGCCAAACTCATCCAAGAGTTTATTGTTGGAACCGGCAACAGACAGATTGACACTTGCTAATATTGTATTTGAATCGCAAACGAATTATGGCGCACGGAATTTTTCTGATGATGGTCAACAGGCCTTGTCTGTGGATTATTCTAACCTCGAACTCGTGATTGAAACAAAAGACGAAGACGATACCGTCATAAAGCTGCCCAGCTTATTGAGCGCAGATTTTAACGGTCAATTTTTGGGGCCAGTGATGGACCGGGAGCCGGTTAAGACGGATCGACAGGAAGTCACCTTTCAACACGATGACAAAGTCTCTGAGACAGTTGGTGTTATTGTGTTGAAAAACGAGGGGTTTACTTCTGTGGCCTTGACGTCTATTGAAATCGACGGGGCTGATCGAGGTAGCTTTTCCTTTTTAGCCAGCGAATGTACCGATGCCGTCCTGTCGCCAGATGCCTCCTGTGAAATAACAGTCGAATTTACCGGCAAGGGTAGCAAGACACATGAAGCCTATGTGATCGTTTCAAATAGTGTGATGCATATGCCTCCGCTGTATGTAAAGCTTACGGGGGTGAGCAATATCGCGGAGGAATCGGAATCTTCGTCTTCCCGGGCTGCACTCAATCCGTTTAGCATGGTGTTTTTTTTAGTGTTCTCAATGCTGGCTCGTATCTCGTTTTCATCGTTTCGTCGCAGTCGAAGGGCCTAAGACCCAGCATAATACTCGGAAGTCTATAGTGGCGTTACCCCGGGTCTCGTGAATTTTCACCTATTCACTCTCCAATCGTTGTTTGTTTAATGTTCTATTCAATATGGGCGTGATGTATACTTAAACAGCCCGTTTCCCCAATGAGAAAAGATCTGTTCAAATGCGTGCGATAGTCTGTGGCCTTTTAATTTTCTGTACAGCTTCTTGTGCCGGTATCGCTGCTGCGGCTCCACCTGCGGGTATCTGGGCCAATGATTGGACGCTGAGCGAACCTTTAGAAGTTACCCCGGATCAAGAAAAAATGACAGAGTGCTATGATCAAGGAGGGAAACCTTACTACGCCCTTGATGTCTCTTCCAATGTAACGATATTGTGTACCGCTGATAATAGTGGTTCTATTTTTCTTGGAGGCTCGACTCAGACCATTACCGACCCTTCAGGAGGATCGACAGGTTTTCTACAAAAAATTGTAAAATCTTCGGAGCTTAGCCCATATCTCCTGGAGATTATTGAAACGGAAGAATCCGTAAGCAATGTTCCCATTCCAGAGACGAATCAGGACTTGTTCCTCGAACTCCCTATAGTAAACGCGACCCTTGATTATTCTTACTCCGGTTACGGTACACCTGGAATTCCCTCTGTGGTTCCAAATGCCTATCTATACATTCCGACAGATCGCTACTTGGTGGTGGTTGATACAGTACTGAAAAAATACATTGGGAATATATACACTGGTTTCGCAAACAGTACTGTTGCTTTGAATCCTGAGAACAAGCGTTCTGTTGTCCTGGGCTTCCATACAAAGGAAGCAGCCATATTCGATATGAGCTCTTTTGGCGTAGTCGATACAGTCAAACTAGATGGATCACCTGTATCGGGCACTATTTCCTCCAATCCAGAGTTAAGTGCATATGTCTTCATAGCTGAAACCCAAAGTAACGCTGTTTCTGTTATCAGTTTGGAATCGAGTGACGAGCGGAAAGCCCAAAGCATTCCACTGGCTTTGATACCCTACAAGATAATGGCGCACCCACGAACAGATAAAATATATGTTCTTGGTCGCGATGAGGGGATTACTGTGTTGGCACGTTCAAATAAGGCGGGAGAGCTTGTGCAGATCAGAGCAACTGTACCTTATCCCAGTGCGCCGGGGGAAGAGTTGAGCGATGCGGTGTTCAATCAGGATGGATCACTGCTCTATCTACTGATGAATCAAGTTGGATCAGGATCGCCTTCCAAAATCTTGCAATTTGATTCCCTTAATAACACTATTTCCTCGCTTATTGAGAACGCAGATTCTGAGAATTTACTCTATATCTTTTCTGATGCCAGCCTGGCATATATTCCTAAATCTCAGGGCAAAACAGTTAAACTGTTACGGCTAGCGGAAGAAGTCGCAACCGTAGCAGATTCCAGTCGAGATGGAAAAGAACGATATCTTGTCAATGCACAAGATAATACAGTGCTTCTTAGATCCGAAGGCCAGGAAGATAGTCTTATTGAGATTCCCTATTCGATATCGAGTTTCAACACTGATGTGCTGGGGCCGATTATTACGAAGGGTCGTTTGGTTGCAAGTGAGGAGTTGGTTTCATTTGTGTCACATGCGGACAAGGAAGGGCGCGTATCCAGAAAAATTGAATTTACAAATACCGGCTTTCTACCCATAAAAACGTCTACTCCTACACTAGAAGGACGAGACTGGAGTAGGTTTACCTTTTCTTCGAGTAATTGCCACGGTAGAACATTGATTAATGGTGAGTCCTGTGAGCTTACAGTGGATTTCTTAGGCACCGACGACGGACAATACGAAGCAGAACTCGTGTTACTAACAGGAGAAGACGATCTCTCCCTAAGCCGCGTGATGCTGACGGCGGAGAGCCGTCCCGTAGAAAAATCGTCGGCAGGAATGCTGAATGTATTCGTGCTAACCGTTTTATACCTGGTACTGACGGGAATTCGTAGACGAAATTTATCAATCCCAGAAACAAAGCTAACGCGCACATTAAAGCCAGCAGCTTGAGTCTAGCCGCGACTCATAATCCTTTGCTTTTGTCTTGCCCAGTCCCGATCTTTTTCTGTCGCCCGTTTATCATGCTGTTTCTTACCTTTACCCAGCCCGAGCTGCACTTTCACGCGTCCATTTTTCCAATAGAGTGAAAGCGCCAGTAATGTATAGCCCTTTCGTTCTACCGCACCGATGAGCTTGTCTAGCTCATAGCGATGTAGCAAAAGTTTGCGCGTGCGTCTGGCATCGGGGTTGATATGGGTGGAGGCGGTAAGCAGGGGTGTGATGACCACGCCGATCAGAAACGCCTCGCCGTTTTTCAGAAAAACATAGCTATCCACCAATTGCGCCTTGCCGGCACGCAGGCTTTTGACTTCCCAGCCTTCGAGGGCAAGCCCGGCTTCATACGTATCTTCAATAAAATAGTCATGCCGCGCCTTCTTATTTTGGGCGATGGTATTCGAGGAGGCTTTTTTCTTGGGTGTGGCCATGGGCGGGTATTATAGCCAGTGTTTGGGTTGGTGTCAGGATTGCTTGTTCGAAATTCATAGGCTTGCGTTTGCAGAACCAAACACTAAAATGGCTAGCATCTCAAGAATCAAGGCTATGGACGGCAATGAATAAAAATCATACGACACAACATGGCTCCTGGTCGAGCGGTTGGGCTTTCGTATTGGCGGCCACCGGCTCGGCGGTCGGTCTGGGCAATATCTGGAAATTTCCCTATATCACGGGCGAAAACGGCGGCGGGGCCTTTGTGCTGGTCTATCTGGTCTGTATTGCCGTGATCGGTATCCCCATCATGATGGCGGAAGTTTTACTGGGTAGACGCGGCCGCGCCACCCCCATCAATGCCATGCGTACCTTGATCGTTGAGGCGAGTGCGAGCCGGTTTTGGAAAATCATCGGCTGGATGGGCATGATCGCCGGCTTCCTGATCTTGTCGTACTACAGTGTGATCGCCGGTTGGGCGCTTTCCTATGTGACTAAATCCGCGTTGGGCGAATTTAGCGGTGCGTCGGCCGAGTTTGTGGGTGCCACGTTCGATGAGCTCGTCTCATCACCCTTGTCGCTCTTATTCTGGCACACCCTGTTTATGTTTATGACCATGTTTGTGGTGGCCCGAGGAGTAGAGCACGGCCTGGAAAAGGCCGTACGCTTCCTCATGCCCGCCTTGTTTATTCTGCTGATAGTGATGGTGGGTTATTCACTAAACAGCGGGGGCTTCGCTCAGGGCGCGTCGTTCCTATTCTCCCCCGATTTCAGCAAGCTCAGTTGGACAGGGGTGCTGATCGCCATGGGGCACGCCTTCTTCACGCTAAGTCTGGGGATGGGGGCGATCATGATGTACGGTGCCTACCTGCCTCCCCAGGCCTCCATTGCCAAGACCAGTTTTCTCATTGCCGGGGCCGATACCCTGGTCGCCCTGCTGGCAGGAATAGCTATTTTTCCTATTGTTTTTGCTAACAATTTACAACCTGGCGTGGGTCCGGGTCTGATTTTCAATACGCTACCCATCGCCTTCGGGGCCATGCCGGGCGGGGTCTTTTTCGGTACCCTGTTTTTTATACTCCTGGTATTTGCCGCCTGGAGTTCAGCGATATCCCTGATTGAACCCATGGTGACCTGGCTGGTGGAAAACAGAGATCAGAGTCGCTTTAAGGCCTCCCTTATCGCTGGGGTTCTCACCTGGGCCCTGGGGCTGGGAACGGTCTTCTCCTTCAATCTCATTGCCGATGTGAAGATGTATGATAGTACCTTCTTTGATCTGTTGGATTTTCTCACCTCCAACATCATGCTGCCATTGGGAGGATTGCTAATAGCCATATTCGCAGGGTGGTTATTGCCCCACATAATGAGCCTGGACGAGCTAAATCTGGATACTCGTGCTTACTCTTTGTGGCGATTTTTAGTACGCTATGTCACACCTATTGCGGTTCTGGTGGTGTTTGTAAATGTCACAAAAATATATAAGATCTTTGGTTTTTGATTGGATAAGGGTTGATGGTCAGTATCAAGCGTAGCGCACTGGTGCCGTATACGGCGGAAAAGATGTTTAAACTGGTGGGTGATATCGCGTCTTACCCCAGTTTCCTGCCGTGGTGTAAGGATACCCAGATCCATGAGGATCTGGGAGATCAGGTGCGTGCCAGTATTGAGATGTCCAAGGCCGGCATACACAAGTCCTTCACTACCCAGAATCTGGCTCATGGCATGGAGCTGATTGAAATGAGCCTGGTAGACGGTCCCTTCAAACACCTCAAGGGTTTTTGGCGTTTTGACGCGCTCAGTGCTGAAGCCTGCAAGGTATCACTGGACATCGAATTCGAATTTTCCAATCGTCTGCTGAGTTCCACCGTAGGCCCCGTCTTTCAGGGGATCTGTAACACCCTGGTGGAGGCCTTCGTACAGCGGGCGCGAGAGGTCTATGGCCACTAAAGAACTCATTACTGTGGAAGTGGCCTACGCCAGGCCAGATTCTCAGCTGATTATCCCACTTAAAGTAGCCGCAGACTGTACGGTTAATACCGCCATTGAGTTATCAGAAATTCTGGAGAGGTTCCCTGAAATCGAATTGATGCAGTCCAACAAAGTGGGAATTTTCGGCAAGCTCACCAAATTGGATGCAACGCTACGGGATGGTGATCGCGTGGAAATCTACAGGCCACTCATCGCGGATCCAAAGGAAGTACGCAGGCGTAGGGCAGCAGAGGGGAAGGCGACCAAGAAAGGTGGCGGATCCCTCTAGGATTCTTGTTCTGGCGTGTCCAGATTTCCCAGCGTGTGATCGAATTTGGAGACCTTGTCCTTATCAAAAAACACGCGTACGTGCTTACGTTTGGTGATCTGCCTTTCATTCCCTGGTTGCAGGGTGTAGATGTAGTCCCATTGATTCGGATGGAAGGGATCGGTAATGGTTGGTGTTCCCAGCACAAACTGAACCTGTCGTTTACTCATCCCAGGTTTCAGCTGTTTTACCATCTCCTTCGTGATAACATTGCCCTGTTGTATATCAACGGTGTGGATGGCACATCCCACTGGTAAGAATAAAATAATCAGCAGCCCAATACACGCACGTTTCATAGTTGATTTCCTATCGAGACGTGGTGAAGTTTAACCCAAGGCACCGGCAGCGTAAAGCGGAGAGAGATCAGTCAGTGGATAATCATCAGTTAAAAGAGGTGGGTCTCAAGGCTACCTTGCCGCGATTACGTATTTTGGAGATTCTGGAGTCGAATGATTCTCTTCATATGAGTGCGGAGGACGTCTACAAAGCCCTATTGGATAGTGGTGAAGACGTCGGGCTGGCAACTGTCTATCGAACCCTTACTCAGTTTGAATCTGCGGGTCTGATCGTGCGCCATCGATTTGAAGATGGTCGTGCTGTTTTTGAGTTGGATCGTGGCGCACATCATGACCACATGGTCTGTCTGCGTTGTAATAAGGTGGAAGAATTTGTCGACGAAACCATAGAGCGTAGACAAAGAGAGATAGCCGATAAGGCGGGTTTCGAAATGACTGATCACTGCCTCTATATCTATGGTATCTGTGCCGATTGCAGGAAATCATAGGGCATGATCAAACACATTGTTATGTGGCGCTTGAAGGACGAAGCCGCTGGCAAGCCCAAATTGGAAAACGCCCGGCTAATTAAGGAAAAACTGGAAGCGCTAAACGGAAAAATACCTGGTATGTTGCTGCTGGAAGTGGGGATCAATTTCGAAACCTCTGATGAAGCCGATGATGTGATATTGTATTCGGAGTTTGAATCGCTTGAAGCGCTGGACGCTTACCAGATCCATCCTGAACACTTGGCGGTTAAGCCATTCATAAAGGAGCGGAGAACTCAGCGTAGAGTAGTGGACTACGAGGTAAACTAGTCTTTTGTTCTAAGCGGCTTCTACCGTCTGTTCGTAAGACATCTCTGTGCGGCCGTCTTCATAAACCGTTTCCAAACGAACCTTGAATCCCCATAGTCTTGCCAGGTGACGCATCACCTCACTGGTGGATTCCGCAAGCGGTCTGCGATTGTATTGGTAGTGTCGAAGTGTTAGAGTGCGGTCACCACGCAAGTCAACATCATAGATTTGAATATTCGGCTCGTTATCACCCAGATTGTATTGATTCGCTAACAACTGCCTCACGGTTCGATAGCCTTCGTTATTGTGGATAGCAGCCACTTCGATATGTGAGTCTTGATCGTCATCCACGATTGCAAACAGTTTCAAATCACGAATCACTTTAGGTGAAAGGAACTGGGCGATAAAGCTCTCGTCTTTAAAATTACGCATCGCGAAATCCAGCGTTTTCACCCAGTCTGTTCCCGCAAAATCGGGAAACCATTCACGGTCTTCATCGGTCGGGTTTTCGCAAATACGCCGGATATCACTCATCATGGCGAAACCCAGGGTGTAAGGATTTAAGCCGCTGTAATAGGGCGCATCAAACGGAGGTTGAAATATCACATTGGTATGTGATTTCAAAAACTCAATCATAAAACCGTCGCTGACCAAGTCTTCTTCATATAAGTGATTGAGCAGCGTATAATGCCAGAATGTGGCCCAGCCTTCGTTCATCACCTTGGTCTGTCTCTGTGGATAAAAATACTGGGCAATTTTGCGTACGATACGAACGATCTCTCTTTGCCAAGGCTCCAGTAAGGGGGCATTTTTCTCAATGAAGTAGAGTAAATTCTCTTGGGGTTCTGAGGGGAAACGGCCTATGTTTTCATCTGTATTCTGAGAATAGTAATTGGGTATCGTTCGCCATAATTCGTTGACCTGAGATTGCAGATAGGCCTCTCGCTCTTTTTGCCTGGCCTGTTCCTTACGCAATGACAGTTGTTGTGGGCGTTTATAACGATCCACCCCATAGTTCATCAGGGCATGGCAGGAATCCAGAATCTCTTCTACTGCCCGCAGACCATAACGTTTTTCGCATTCAGCCACATATTTCTTGGAAAATAAGAGATAGTCGATGATGGCATCGGCGGAGGTCCATTGCTTGAAGAGATAATTGTTCTTGAAAAAGGAATTGTGACCATAGGCTGCATGCGCGATAACCAGGGCTTGCATGGTCATGGTGTTCTCTTCCATGAGATAGGAAATGCAGGGATCTGAATTGATTACGATCTCATAGGCCAGGCCCATGGCACCGCGTTTATAGCGTTTTTCTGTCTCTAGAAACTGCTTACCAAAAGACCAGTGGTGATAACCCACTGGCATGCCCACAGATGAATAGG
>JAOUPJ010000298.1 GCA_029879945.1 Gammaproteobacteria bacterium | reverse complement strand
GCGGTTGACTATCTCTACGTGGGCCTATATATTAGATTTGCCGTAAAGCGTAAGGCTTTTTTGTATGCGATTGATTTTAAAAGTAATTCATGTCTTTCTCGTCTTGTCGCTGATTAGTCAGACGGCCGCCTTCGCTCACACGGTTAAAGGTATGCCCCACGGGGAAATGATGGATCATTCCACACACATGATGAGGGACGTCGATCCACCTTCGATGAAACAATCAGTCCAATCTAATAACAGTATAGGCGACTGCTGTGATAGCGCGGCCTGTGCGTTAGCCTTACTGTCGAAACCCCAAGAGGCGCGTAGCGGTTTCAAAGCAGTTGAAATCTCAAGTCTTGTCTTTATCTATTCTGAAATCTATCCTTCTATACACTTACCTCCACCTCGGCTGAGCTAGTCCATCCCGTAAACGGTGCTATCTGATCCTTGAACAGATAGATGGATGGTTGTTGACATCTATATGTCACGCAAGCAAGAGACAAATTTATGAGTGTGAATATGACGCAAGCCTTTTCACGTAGACGCTTTATGCAAGGGCTGGGAATGAGTGGTGCGCTGATTGGGCTTTCGCCAGCGCTTTCTCACGCCGAGGCAAAAGGTGTTGCACCTTCAGCGCCGGAATTAAAAGGTAAGGAGTTTAGTCTTACCGTGGCAGAAATGCCTGTCAATATAACCGGTTCAAACAGAAAGGCCACAGCTATCAATGGTTCTATTCCAGCCCCTACGTTACGCTGGCGTGAAGGGGATACGGTTACCATTCATGTTAGCAACAAACTTTCAGTTCCCACTTCTATACATTGGCATGGCATGATCTTGCCTTACCAAATGGATGGTGTGCCAGGATTGAGTTTCGCAGGCATTGCGCCGGGAGAAACCTATTCCTACACATTCAAAGTTCAGCAGAGTGGCACCTATTGGTATCACTCCCATTCCGGGTTTCAGGAACAGACGGGCATGTATGGGGCGATTATTATTGAACCGCGTAATGGTGAGCGCCATAAGGTCAATAGAGACTATATCGTGCAGCTTTCGGACTGGACTGACGAAAACCCGATGTCTATCTTGGCGCGCCTCAAAAAGCAGGAAGACTATTTCAATTTTAATCAGCCAACCGTTATGGACTTTTTCCGCGATGTTTCCCTGTATGGCTTTGGCAAGGCGCTGGAAAGACGAGAAATGTTTAATCAGATGCGTATGAGCCCAACCGATATTTCAGATGTGTCCGGGTATACCTATACGTATTTGATAAATGGAGCGACACCTTCGGGTAATTGGACGGGGCTTTTCAAGAAAGGAGAAAAAATCCGTTTACGTTTTGTCAGTTCAGGCACCCAGAGTTATTTTGACGTGCGTATACCCGGTTTGGAAATGAAGGTGATACAAGTGGACGGTATCGATATAGAACCGGTCACCGTCGATGAATTTCGCTGTGGACCAGGTGAAACATACGATGTGATTGTTACTCCGAAAGATGAGGTATACACCATTTTTGCGCAGTCGATGGATCGATCCGGATATGCGCGTGGCACCTTGGCAGTAAAGCAGGGGCTGCAAGCGCCGGTTCCCAGTGTGGATAAACCAGAGTGGCTGACCATGTCCGATATGATGGGCAATATGAGTCATGGTGACCATGGCGGACACACTATGGGCCACAGTTCGAGTGTAAAAGTTCGACACGCCAAAACAGAATACGGACCCAGCGTGGATATGCGCGTGGACAGTCCACGGACCAACCTGGATGATCCCGGAATTGGTTTACGAAATAACGGTAGACGCGTACTGACCTATGCCGATTTGAAAACGCTGGGGGGTGTTCCGGATAGGCATAAAAGACCTGGACGAGAAATTGAATTGCATCTTACCGGGAATATGGAACGCTACACGTGGTCTATTGATGGACTGGAATACGGTAAATCTTCTCCCATCTATTTCAAACACAATGAACGCCTGCGTGTCATATTGCATAACGATACCATGATGACTCACCCCATGCATTTGCATGGCATGTGGAGTGATATTGAATCACCTGATGGAAACGTGTTGGCCCGTAAACATACTATTAGTGTGCAACCCGCTCAGCGCGTTAGTTTTCAAGTCACCGCCGATGCCTTAGGCCGTTGGGCCTGGCATTGTCATCTTTTGTATCACATGGATGCAGGGATGTTCCGTGAAGTTGTTGTGGCATAAGGGGGAGTGAAATGAAAAAAATAATTCTCGTTGCGTTTTATTCGATGGCTATCGCGTCTGCTTTCGCCCAGGAAGATCATTCTGGCCATGATATGTCTATGGATCATTCGTCGCATGATGGGGGTGGCATGGAACACCATTCCAGCGGCGATATGGACCAGTCTATGGATCATGGCTCGCATCAAGGTCATGATATGAGTGGTAGGGAGTCGGCCGCGACGATGGATCACAGTAGCATACATGGCGGCAGTGCAGCAGATGATGTTCGTGATCCTCATGCATACTCAGGAGGAAAAGAATTTGGCACCCAGTTTCCACGGATTGTATTGGCAGATCAACACAGTTTTGGCTCTGTGTTGATGGATCGTTTGGAAGCGGTGAATACTTCTGAAGGCAATGCGGCAGCCTATGAGCTAAAAGCCTGGTATGGACGCACCTATCATCGATTGGTTTTCCGCTCAGGGGGTCACGTGGACAAAAGTGAACTGGAAGACTCGCACTCCATCTTGGCTTGGTCACAGGCTGTTTCACCGTTCTGGAATGTGGAATACGGTCTGCGTCTCGACCAGGGACATGCGATAAAGGGATATGATGTAAATCGCAGTTGGATCACGGCCGGATTTACGGGGTTAGCGCCCTATTGGTTTGAAATGAATGCCATGTTGTTTGTCGGCGAGGAATCGCGCACTGGCTTTGTGATGGAAGCGGAGTATGAGCTCCTGATAACGCAAAAACTTATCCTGCAGCCTGTTTTCGAGCTGATTGCCTACGGTAAGGAAGACGTGGAGCGAGGGCTTGGCGAAGGCCTTTCCAGTGCGTCGCTGGGCTTGCGACTGCGGTACGAATTATGGCGAGAATTTGCGCCTTACTTAGGCATAAGTATGGAAAAATTCTATGGTGATACCGCTAAGGCGCGAGAATTCTTGGATGGAGACACGAGTGAAACCACTTTAGTGGTGGGCCTTCGATTCTGGTTTTAGTGTATTGCCTCACACTACAAAAGTTACTGCGTTTCGAATACATACTCCGCAAGTTCTTTTGGTGCGAGATGAGTGAGATGTTTCCCTATCTCATGAGTCACCAGCTTGGCAGTATGGGGGTCCATCAACTGTCTTATGATTCCCAAAAGATGGGGTGCCGCAACGATGACGAGTCTATCGAAAAGGTGGTTTATTCTGCCCGTGTTCAATCTATTATTGATTTCTTTTACAAAGTGAATGAGTTCCAGCTCTTTGGGGTCGGTTCTTTCGTCCAGCGAATGCCTGCCTGCACCGCTTTTATCCGAATGAGACCCTGGCAGGTCAGTTGTAAGATTACTCGCGTGGGCTCTTCCGATATCATGGGAGAGTGACAAGACCAGTTGGAGCTGACCATCCAGTCCCTTCGCCGCATAAAAATCTGCTTTGCTACTATCGGCTACCAATATCCAGGTTGTGTTCATGATTAGACTCCTGATTCTTGTTGATTTTTTGACTCGGCCGAACTAAGAAAAAATTCAAGCAGCTCAATTTTTTGATCGAATTTCACTCCGGTGCCCTCGGTAGAAGAATGAGTAACCACACCTTTGGTATTAATACATTTCATTCCCTGGCGTCCTTGCGTCAGCAGCGCGACATCGACGATGGTCCCAGTGGGGAGAGAGGGGCCAGCATCCAGGCAGACACCCTCGGTGCTGAGATCTTTTACCTGGCAGCAAATCTGCGACATCGGCCCAAACTTCACGACTACTTCAACAGGAAGCTTTTGCCTCGGTTCTTTGCGTTTTTCCTGATTCACTAGCATTTTTCGCCTCACCCATGCCTGTGCATGATCTGGTCGATACAGAATTATGTTCTACCCTGCGTTAAGCCCTTGTTTCCATTTGCAGCCATGTAAAGTTTCACCAACTCAGCCAGCGACTTGACTTGTAGTTTTTTCATTATGTGGGCCCTATGTATTTCAACCGTACGGGCGCTGATTCCAAGATCAGCGGCGATCACTTTATTCAGTTTCCCTTCTATAAGTTGATCCAATATCTGTCTTTCTCTCTCAGTTAGGGTATCCAGCTTTCTGCGTCTTCGTGCATTTTCCCACTTCCGGTTGCTAATCCGTTCATTCAATTCCAGGCAGGAGCGAA
>JAOUPJ010000060.1 GCA_029879945.1 Gammaproteobacteria bacterium | reverse complement strand
AGCACCCAGGTGACAGGGGGAAACAGCAGCTGCATGATCATGGTTTCCCAGGTGGACTGGTGCTTGGATAAAATAACGCAAGGCTCTTTGGGGACGTTCTCCCGTCCTTCCACCCTATAACCCAGACCGCAGATCACTTTGAGCATGGCCACATTGAGTATGGCCCACTGGCTGATGAAGGTAAAACGGGGCCGCACGGGTAATACCCTGGCCAGGGCCGACAGCAACCCCCACACGGAACCGGTTACCACCATGAAACTGAAATAGATTGCTGAACGTATGCCTACCATGACGAGTATTTTATCATCCTAACGTGATTTTCTTAGTCTCTTGAAAGCAGATCATCCACTGCTGCACTCAAATCATCAAATATTGGCATATTCCAGTCAGCCAATTGTTGAGTGTTTTTTGCAATAGTCCGCTCGCCCTTACCAGTACGCACCAAAACGGGGCAAGCTCCGACTGCCCTGGCCGCCTCCAGATCACGGAAGGAGTCACCGATGGCGGGCACACCCGCCAAGTCCACCGCCAAACTCTCCGCTGCCCGTGTGAATAGGCCCGGCCTGGGTTTCCTGCAGTCACAATGATCATCAGGCCCATGGGGGCAATAAAAGATTGCATCCACTTTTGCACCCAGGGCGGCCAGCAAACGATGTAGCTCATCATGCATGGCATTCAGCTCGTTCGCCGAAAAATAGCCGCGTGCCAGCCCGGACTGATTGGTCATCACCAGGATGCGATAGCCTGCCTTATACAGGCGGGCCATGGCCTCAATACTGCCGGGTATAGGTCTCCATTCCACCAGCGATTTGATGTATTCATCCGAGTCAAAATTGATGACACCATCACGATCCAGAACTATGCACTTCTGGCCAGACACGTCCCTAGTCCTGCAAACGTGAAATATCGGCCACTTGCAGGAACAAGGATTCCAGCTTACTCAACAAGGCCAGGCGATTGAGTCGCACTGATTTATTGTCTGCCATGACCATGACCGAATCGAAAAACTGATCCACCGGCTCTCTGAGTGCTGCCATGGTCTTTAGGGCAGCGGTATAGTCTTTGTCCTTTAAGGATGCCGCGCATGTCTGATCCATTTGCTCCAGGGCCTTGGCCAGGGACTGCTCCTGCTCACCTTCAAACAGAGCGGGATCGATCCTGGCAGGGACTGTCTCTTCGTTCTTGCGCAAGATATTACGACAACGCTTGTTCGCCGCAGCCAGACTGGCCGACTCTGCCAATGCTCTAAATTCGTGAACGGCCTTCAGCCTTTGTTCAAAATCAAAGGAGGAAGAAACCTCGGTCTCCAGCACGGCCTCGAACTCATCGGGTCGGTAGCCTTGATCGGCGTAGTAACTGCGCAGTCTATCCATCATGAAGGCATAGACCAGTTTAGCGGTGTCTTTTTGGATCACACCCTTGTCGAATCCCTTGATGGCATCCGCAATCATATGAGACAGGTTCAGGTTCAGCTTGTTTTCGATCAGGGTGCGCTGAATGCCCAAGGCCGCACGACGCAGGGCAAAGGGGTCTTTTTCACCCGAAGGAATCTGGCCGATACCGAAAATACCCACCACGGTATCCAGTTTGTCGGCAATGGCGACTGTGTAGGCGGTGGACTCTGTAGCCACTTCATCGCCCGCAAAACGGGGACGATAGTGATCCGCTATGGCCGCAGCGACGGACTCGTCTTCCTTGGACACCTTGGCGTAATAGCTCCCCATGATGCCTTGCAGCTCGGGAAATTCACCCACCATGCCTGTCATCAAATCGGCCTTGGCCAGCTGCGCGGCCCTTTCACACTTGGCGCTATCAGCACCCAGTTCTTTGGCGATACTGGCGGCGAGCCGGGTTACACGATTGACCTTCTCCAGCACGGTTCCCAATTTTTTCTGGAACACCACCTGGTTCAAGCGGGAAACCAGATCAAACAAGGGCGTATCGCAGTCTCGACGCCAGAAAAATTCTGCATCAGACAGGCGCGGCAAAATGACTCGCTCATTGCCAGCGCTCACTTGCGCAGGGTCTTTACTCACGATATTTGCCACGGTAATAAAATTGGGCAGCAAAGCACCCTTGTCATCCACCACGTGGAAGTAGCGTTGATGCCCTTCCATTACGGCAATGAGCACTTCTGGGGGTAATTCTAAAAACCGGGCATCAAAACTACCGGTAATGGCAGCGGGCCATTCCACCAGGGCAGTGACCTCGTCTAACAAGTCTTCATCGATAACGGCCTTGCCACCCAGTTTCAGGGCAGCCTCTTCGACCTGGGCCCTGATGGTGAGTTTGCGCCTTTCGAATCGGGGCAACACGTGCCCTTCGGATTCCAGCAGCACGGCATACTCGGCAGGACGCGGGATGTGCAGCTCGCTGGGATGATGGAAACGGTGGCCAAAGGTGACGCGTCCCGCATTCAAGCCCAACATGGAACAGGGCACCACGTCTTCCCCATACAACATCACCAGCCAATGCACGGGTCGAACGAATTGATGCGTATTGCTACCCCAGCGCATACGTTTAGGGATAGGCAAACGATTTAGCGCCTGCTCGAAAAATTCGGGCAATAGAGCAGGTGTGGATTGTCCTGCCACCTTGCTGTTATGGGCCAACCAGGCCCCCTCGGCTGTCTCCAGTTTTTCCAGGGCATCTACCGAAACACCACAGGAGCGGGCAAAGCCCTGCGCGGCGGGTGTGGGGGTGCCGTCTTCCTTGAAGGCCGCCGTTAACGCGGGCCCTTTGCGCAGCACCTCTTTATCGGCCTGCTGGGATTCCAGATCTTTGATGACGAGCGCCAGGCGACGTGGGGTGGCAAAACTCTCCACCTCACCAAAGCCCAGTTCCGCCTCACTAAGACGCTGACAAACACCCTCGGCCAGGGCCTGAGCCAGTCTGGCCAGCGCCTTGGGTGGCAGCTCTTCGGTACCCAGCTCAAATAGAAAATCCTGTTTTGTGCTCATGCCTGGTCCCCCTGTTTTGCCATGGGGAAGCCCAGCCGCTCACGCTCGGCGTAATAGGCCTCGGCTACGGCCTTGGCCAGGGTGCGTACGCGGCCAATGAAACGCTGACGCTCGGTCACCGAGATGGCATGACGCGCGTCGAGTAAATTAAACGTGTGGGAGGCCTTCAAAACCATTTCATAGGCGGGCAAGGGCAGGTTGGTCTCCACCAGTCGCTTGCTCTCGGATTCGCAGGTATCGAACCACTGAAACAGGGATGCCACATCGGCCTGTTCAAAATTGTAGGTAGACATCTCCACCTCGTTTTGATGGAACACATCGCCATAGGTGACGCGACCCAGGGGCCCGTCAGTCCAGGTCAGGTCGTAGACATTTTCCACGCCCTGGATATACATGGCCAGTCGCTCCAGGCCGTAGGTGATTTCACCCGTGACGGGTGAGCAATCCAGTCCGCCCACCTGTTGGAAATAGGTAAATTGGGTCACTTCCATGCCATTGAGCCACACTTCCCAGCCCAGGCCCCAGGCACCCAGCGTGGGCGACTCCCAATCGTCTTCGACGAAACGGATATCGTGCACCAGGGGATCAAAACCCAGCATCTTGAGGGAACCCAGATACAGTTCCTGTATTTCCTTGGGCGAAGGCTTGATGACTACCTGAAACTGGTAATAGTGCTGTAATCGATTTGGATTTTCCCCGTAGCGACCGTCTGTGGGTCGTCGGGAGGGCTGCACATAGGCCGCACTCCAGGATTCAGGACCAATGGCCCTGAGGAACGTGGCGGGGTGAAACGTGCCCGCACCCACCTCCATATCCAGGGGCTGCAGGATCACGCAGCCCTGTTTGCTCCAATAATCCTGCAAGGCCATGATCAGGCCCTGAAAGGTAGACAAATCTCGTTTGGAAACAGTCATTTAACTAATAACTCTCGGCACTCGGCAAAATCCGGAGCGTAAGTATACCGTTTCGGCGTTTAGATTTGTACAAAAAACGACAGATTATCAATTACCTAGTGCCAAATTCAACTAAAGGGAGCTGCCTGAGCTGTCGATGGTCTAATAGTTGAAGGATAGTCTTTATCTTATGACTGAACTCGTTTTAAAACCGACCTCCGTTGCCCAGTGGCAGGCCCTTATTAACGAAGCCTGTAGCTCCTGTCAGCTTTCTCTGAATGAAGACCAGGAAAGCTACCTTGTCTTTCTGCTCATGCGCTTTCTGGAAAGGACCGAATTGGTTAACCGGGTAATCGCCCTGGACTTCCTACGCAGTGCCAGCGCCTCCGGCTCATTGCGCTGCGAGCAATTGCGTGACGTAGGAGATCAATGCTTGCTATATTCCGGATTTTTCCCCAATCGTGCAGAGAAAAAGCGGGTAAAAGTCAGTTATTTCGTCAAAATAGGGCAAAGTGCCTATAACCAACTCTCCACTCTGAGCGCCCATTCTCTGGCCAGCCTGTACAATTTACTAGCCAAAGATTTCGTTTCCCTCATGGACGTACTGCAAGCGGTTCGTGCCATGGGCAGCGATACCCCATTGCTAGAGCCCCTCACAGCGATGGAACTGTGGCAAGACACGGGCAGCAAAATGGCCCTGCAATCGCTGCAAGAAGGGACACAACACAATAGTGTAGCGATCATCTCTTCGACCAAGTCAAAACATTAATCCTAACTAATTAATTCATAACGCTTTTTATATAAAGCCATTTTTTGGTAGAATAGGCCCGCTGTCAATCACAGCACCTAAACGACATGGCCGTCAGATTTTTCCACTCAAAGCACACACAGGGTACTCATGAGCAAACAACGAAAGGCGGTAGCACTGATTTCCGGCGGGCTGGACTCCATGCTAGCCGCCCAGACCATCAAGAACCAAGGCATCCATGTTGAGGGTATCAATTTTTTCACCGGGTTTTGCGTAGAAGGGCACACTCACGCCATACGCAAGCGCGATCAACAAAAGCAAAAGCGCAATAATGCCCTATGGGTTGCGGAACAACTGGATATGCCTCTACATATCATCGATGTGGTGGAAGAATACAAAGACGTACTCATCAATCCTAAACATGGTTACGGCAGCAATATGAATCCCTGCCTGGACTGCAAGGGCTTTATGGTGAAAAAGGCATTGGAGTGGATGCACGAAAATGACTTCGATTTCATCATCACCGGCGAAGTAATCGGCCAAAGACCCATGTCCCAACGGCGCGACACCATGCCTGTGATCGCGCGCGAATCTGGTGCGATGGATAGACTGCTACGCCCCCTGTGTGCCCAGTCTTTACCCGAGACCCTGCCGGAAAGAGAGGGCTGGGTCGACCGTAGCAAGTTACATAAATTTTCAGGACGCGGACGCAAACCGCAAATCGCCCTGGCCAAGGCATTCGGTTTTGACGACTACGCCCAACCCGCCGGCGGCTGCTGTTTTCTCACCGACGAAAACTATTCCAAGCGCCTGGTTGACCTGTGGCAGGCACGCGATAGCCGCGATTACGAACTGGATGACGTCATGCTGCTCAAGATCGGCCGACACATCCGCCCCCGTCCCCATTTCAAAATGATCGTGGGCCGGGAAGAGGGTGAAAACAATTTTCTCGAAGGCTACCGTAAACAGTTTGCCACGCTACGAACCTTAAGCTGCCCAGGGCCTTTAGTGTTGCTCGATGGCAAATTGGATGAAGACGATTGGGCCCTGGCCGCCCGCATCGCAGCGCGATTTAGCAAGGATAAAAACGGCGTATCTGTCACAATGGAACGATCCAATCTCGATGGGGTGAAATCCACCATGCATGTAACACCTATCCATAGCGAAGAAATGGCAGAGGAGTGGCACATATGAGCCAGCATCAACTGGATGTACGCAACCTGCTTTGCCCCATGCCGGTAATCCGCACGCAGAATCATGTAAAAACACTCACAGTAGGTGAAACGCTGGAAATCACGGCAACCGACCCCGGCGTAAAGGCCGATATACCTGCCTGGTGTCGCATAAACGGTCATTCTGTACTAGATATCTCAGAGCAAGGACGAGATATCACAATCCGTATCGAGGTCGGCGAGCGTAACCAGTCCAGATGAGTCATTCCAGCCCCACAGCCACGCCCAATGATCGATATGCGCAGGTAAAGCGCGTCACCATAGTGGGCGCAGTGATCAATGTGTTGCTGGGCTTTGGCAAGATTGTGTTGGGTTTTGTGGGCCAGTCTCAAGCACTGGTGGCCGATGGGGTCCATTCCCTGGCGGACTTGATCAGCGATATGGTGGTACTTTACGCCGCCAAACACGGCCAGAGAGAGGCCGACGAAGACCATCCGTATGGTCACGGCCGCATCGAGACCGTCATCACAATCTTTCTGGGTGTGTTCCTGATTGCCGTCGCTGCGGGCATCACCTACGACACCGTCAGTCGACTAATGGAGCCCGAACGCCTACTCGTTCCCAGCGCCTATGCCCTGGTTGCCGCGATTATTTCGATACTTGCCAAAGAATTTCTGTATCAATACACCCATCGCGTGGCCGTAAAGATCCACTCCAATCTACTTAAGGCCAATGCCTGGCACCACCGAACCGACGCCATCTCTTCAGTGGTCGCACTCATCGGTATCGCCGGCAGTATGATGGGGTTTGCCTACTTCGATGCCGTCGCCGCTATCGGCGTGAGCGTGCTGATTGCAAAGGTTGGCTGGGATATTGTCTGGAATAATCTCAAGGAATTGATCGATACCGCCATCGAGCCGGAAAAAATAGAGGAAATACGCGGTGCCATTATGAGCGTCAATGGCGTAAAGGCCGTCCACTCACTCAGAACGCGCAGCCACGGCGGCCAATCCTTTGTGGATGTTCACATACTCGTCAATGACCCAAAAATGAGCGTGTCTGAAGGGCATCACATCAGCGAGAACGTGCTGAACCGTCTCACACACAAAATTGGACACGTGGGCGATGTGACCGTGCACATCGACCCGGAGGACGATGAACAAGCCATGGTGTCCACACACCTCCCCATGAGAGACCAACTCGTCTCAAAATTGAGGCAAAACTGGACCGACATCCCAGAATCGCAACAAATTAGAAAAATAACGCTGCATTATCTTGACGGCAAGGTGCGAGTAGAAATATTGTTGCCCCTCGACTGTATAAAATCACCGACTGATGGAGCGCGATTGAAAGAGATCTTCAATCAAGCAGGCCGCAAGGACCCGGATGTCGCCGAAATTATCACCATGTTTGTCTAATGCACCATAATGGTGCAACATGTAATATATTGCCTCATATTGGTGCATTTCCAGTCGAAAAGACATGTTTTATTCACCAAAATAGCACGTAACTTGTTGTTAGTAAGCAAGTAAAGTCTATGGCATATTTAATGCTGATGAGCATGTCTACAAGGGTGTTAATCCTTTTGGTTCACACACAAACAAAGATTAAGATTTTGGAGGAGTGGAGCGATGGCTTCCAATGTAATTGAAATGATGAAGAAAAACGAAGTCAAATTTGTTGACTTTCGTTTTACCGATACACGCGGAAAAGAGCAGCACGTTACTGTGCCAGCCGGCGGCGTAGACGAAGACAAGATTGCCGAAGGAATGATGTTCGACGGATCCTCCATCTCTGGATGGAAAGGCATTAACGAGTCTGACATGATTCTTCAGCCAGACCCAGACACCGCTGTTATGGATCCTTTCTGCGAAGATTCAACGATCATTATTCGCTGCGATATCGTAGAACCTAGCACCATGCAAGGTTATGAGCGCGACCCACGTTCTGTTGCCAGACGGGCCGAAGCCTACTTGAAATCCACAGGGATCGCAGATACCGCCTTCTTCGGACCAGAGCCTGAGTTTTTTATTCTGGACGACGTTCGCTGGGGTTCAAACATGAGCGGCTCTTTCTGCGCCATCGACTCCCACGAAGCGGATTGGAACTCTGAAAAGGTATTTCCAGACGGCAATATGGGTCACCGCCCTTCAGTAAAAGGCGGATACTTCCCCGTTCCTCCTGTTGATTCCCTTTACGACATTCGCTGCGCCATGGTTTCCGCCATGCAGGAGATGGGTCTGGAAGTGGAAGTTCATCACCACGAAGTGGCCACCGCCGGGCAGTGTGAGATCGGCACCAAGTTCAATACACTGATCAAGAAAGCCGACGAAGTTCAGATCTTAAAGTACTGCGTACACAACGTAGCACATGCGTACGGCAAAACCGCGACCTTTATGCCTAAACCGATGGTGGGTGACAATGGTAGCGGTATGCACGTACACCAATCTCTGGCTAAAGATGGCAAGAACCTGTTTTCTGGTGATCTTTACGGTGGCTTGTCGGAAACTGCATTGCACTACATTGGCGGCATCATCCGTCATGCCCGTGCACTAAATGCCTTTACAAACGGCTCCACCAATAGCTACAAGCGTTTGGTTCCCGGTTTCGAAGCCCCTGTTATGCTGGCCTACTCGGCTCGTAACCGTTCAGCTTCTATCCGTATACCTTATGTATCCAATCCTAAGGCACGTCGTATCGAAGTTCGCTTCCCAGACCCAACAGCCAACCCATACCTGGCGTTCACTGCCATGATGATGGCCGGCCTGGACGGCATCCAAAACAAGATCCACCCAGGCGATGCCATGGATAAGGATCTTTACGATTTGCCACCCGAAGAAGAGAAGAAGATCCCAACCGTGTGCCACGCCTTGGATCAAGCTCTGGACGCTTTGGATCGTGACCGCGAATTCCTCACCATGGGTGGCGTGTTCACAAACGATGTAATCGACGCGTACATTAAATTGAAGATGGAAGAAGTCACTCGTCTGCGCATGACCACTCACCCAATTGAGTTCGACATGTACTACAGCGTGTAATTTTTCTAGCCTTACTTAGAAGAAGCGCCCTCTTAAAACCAGGGCGCTTTTTTTTGCCCATACATGCACTATAATGGTGCATCACAGACCGCCAATTCTTTCTAAATTGGTGCAATCTCGGCGATATCATTTACGCCGTAAATAATAATCTATATATATCAATGAGATGGATTAAATTCGCATAGTGGAACGTATTTTGCCGAGTAGAATCTATGTTTGATCAAAATCGCTTTGACATAAACGGATCAGCCAGGCAAGTCATCGAAAACCTTGCCTCAGCCATACTATTGCTAGACGCAGAGCTTAGGCTGCTCTATTTGAACCCAAATGCCGAATCACTGTTTGAAATTAGTGCAAACCAGGCCCTAAATCTAAACATGGCGGAACTCTTCCCTGCCGACGAATCGTGGATAAAGACACTAAAAAAGGGCCTCAATAGCAATCAGGCTACAACAGAACGTGAGCTGGAGTTACACCTCCCCGTATCTTTGAAGCAGATCAAAATCGATTGCACCATCAGCCCCTACCCGGACAAGAGCACGCCCGCCCGACTATTGATAGAAGTACAGCAAGTGGACCGCAAGCTCAGAATAGCCAGGGAAGAGGGACTGATCGCCCAGCAAAACGCCATGAAGATGCTGGTTCGTGGCTTCGCCCATGAAGTGAAAAATCCCCTAGGGGGATTACGTGGCGCAGCCCAACTGCTTGAGAAAGAGCTACACAGCGAGGATCTCAAAGAATACACCAATATCATCATCGCCGAAGCCGATCGCTTGCAGAGCCTGGTCAACAATATGTTGGGGCCCAATCGGCCCATGAAAAAGATTCCCACCAATATCCATGAAATACTGGAAAGAGTGCGGCAGCTGGTAATGGTCGAGTCCCAAAATGGGCTAGAGGTAACGCGCGACTATGATCCCAGCATTCCAGATGTGGCCGTGGATAAAGACAAAATCATACAAGCGGTACTCAATATCGCCAAAAACGCCGTGCAAGCACTCAACGGTCGGGGCTCACTCTGTTTCAAGACACGAACCCAACGCCAATTTACGATTGGTAACAAGCGCCATCGACTGGTGCTGAAGATCGACATCATCGATAACGGCCCCGGTATTCCTCCTGAAATCATAGACCAGATTTTCTATCCCTTAATTACAGGTCGCTCGGATGGAACAGGGCTCGGGCTTACCATTTCACAGACCTTGATAGGCCAACACGGAGGACTGATCGAATGCGAGAGCCAACCGGGCAACACAGTTTTTACGATCATGCTCCCCTTGGAGTAGGAATGAGCAAAGAAGAAGGTAACACTATGACATCCAAAACAAGAGTCTGGGTCGTAGACGACGACCGTTCAATCCGATGGGTGCTGGAAAAGGCGCTCAAAAAGGCGCAAATGGATGTGGAGGTCTTTGCGAATGCCAACGACATTTTGGACCGATTGGAGTACGTGCATCCGCACGTAATCATCTCTGATATACGCATGCCTGGCATCGACGGGATCGACCTACTGGAACGGATTCATCAGCAACACCCTAATCTACCGGTCATTATCATGACAGCTCATTCAGACCTGGACAGCGCCGTTTCGGCCTATCAGGGAGGGGCCTTCGAGTATCTACCAAAACCCTTTGATGTTGATGATGCGATCGATCTCGTTAAAAGGGCGCTGGACCAGCAAAAAGGGGGCAAGGCCGAAGAAACGGCACCAAGCGATTTGGATACCGAAATCGTTGGCGAGGCCCCTGCCATGCAAGAGGTGTTCAGGGCCATCGGTCGTCTATCCCGATCTAACATTACGGTGTTGATCACGGGTGAATCAGGCACCGGAAAAGAACTTATCGCCCAAGCCCTGCATCGACACAGCCCCCGGTCCAACAAACCGTTCATCGCTATCAATACAGCCGCCATTCCCAAAGACCTGCTGGAGTCTGAACTGTTTGGCCACGAGAAGGGCTCCTTTACGGGTGCCCAGGCAGCCCGGAGAGGGCGATTTGAACAGGCCAACGGCGGAACACTGTTTCTCGACGAAATCGGCGATATGCCATTGGAACTACAGACCCGACTGCTCCGTGTGCTCGCCTCCGGTGAATTCTATAGGGTGGGGGGTCATGAGCCCGTTAAAGTAGAAGTGCGCGTAATAGCCGCCACCCATCAGAACCTGGAGAACGCCGTTAAAGAGGGGACTTTCCGCGAGGACCTGTTTCATCGTCTAAACGTCATCCGCATTCAACTGCCCGCCTTGCGTGAAAGAAGGGAAGACGTGCACCTGTTACTGGGCCATTTTCTCAACTTGGCCGCCAGTGAAATGGAATCCGAGGTGAAAATACTCAGCAAAGAGGCCCAGGACTATTTGTGCAGCCTGGACTGGCCGGGAAATGTGCGCCAACTGGAAAACGTCTGTCGTTGGTTAACCGTGATGGCCCCAGGGCGGGAAGTGTTCCTGGAAGACCTGCCTCAGGATTTGCGCAATGAAAGCCCCAGCGTTCAGGAAACCAACGACTGGGAAGGAGCACTCAAATTGTGGACAGACAAACAGCTACAAAGGGGATCGACTGCAATTTTGGATGTAGCACTACCGAAATTCGAGCAGGTGATGATTAATTCGGCCCTGGATTACACCTCCGGTCATCGCCAGGAAGCGGCGCGACTACTGGGCTGGGGCCGCAATACCCTAACCCGCAAGATAAAGGAACTCAATATGGAAGACGAGCACACACAGGCCGCTGAGGGCTAGTCAAATTGAGCCCTTAAAACCTTGCTGGCGCCAGGCCTCATACACAAAAATGCTTACGGCATTGGACAGGTTAAGGCTTCGGCTCTCGGGCAACATGGGAATCTTCAGACATTGCGTTGCGGGATAGCGTGAGCGCAACGACTCGGGCAGACCCCTGGTCTCGGGTCCGAACAAAAACACGTCACCGGATTGAAATGCCACATCCGCGTAGTAGCGCGAACCCTTAGTCGAACAGGGAAATATGCGCTGACTATCAAATTGGCCCAGGCAACCGTCCTCGTCCTCATAGACCCTCACATCGGCCCATTCACGGTAGTCCAGACCCGCCCTGCGCAGGCGCTTGTCTTCCAATTCAAATCCTAAGGGACCAATCAGGTGCAACTTGCAACCACTGTTGGCGCAAAGCCGGATGATGTTACCTGTGTTCGGGGGAATCTCTGGCTGATACAGCACCACATGGAACATATCAGTCGGTTTCGGCCTTTTGTGAACGAGCCAACAAGGCCCTTAGCGCGGCGTGGGGTGCTTCGTTTTTATAGATGATGTTGTAGACTTCATTGACAATAGGCATTTCCACATCGTGTTTTGCCGCCAATTGATGGACTTCCTGTGCGGCATACACACCCTCTGCTACCTGACCCAGTTCTTTGAGGCACTCATCCAATGACTTACCCGCTGCCAGGGCCAGACCCACTCGTCTATTTCGAGACTGGTTATCGGTGCAAGTCAGCACCAGATCACCCAGGCCCGCAAGCCCCATGAAGGTCTCTGGCTTACCGCCCAAGGAAACACCCAGACGTTGAATCTCGGCCAAACCTCTCGTTATCAATGCTGCCCGGGTATTGGCGCCCAAGCCCATGCCGTCGGCAATCCCAGCGGCTATGGCCATCACGTTTTTCACCGCACCACCCAGTTGCACCCCTACCATATCGTCACTGGTATAGGCCCTGAACGTGTCATTGTGCAGTCTTTCAGCCAATTGCTCGGCGTAGTTTTGATTTGTAGAGGCAACAGTGATGAGCGTAGGCAGGCCTGCCGCCACCTCTTTGGCAAAGGTAGGCCCGGATAGTACGGCCATTGGCCTTTCGGGACCCAGTTCTTCACCCACCACCTCGTGCAATAGTTTGACGGAATCAGGCTCTAGTCCTTTAGAGGCCCAGCAAACCCGTATATCTGAACTGGCGTGCTGCGCCACCGCCTGTACTGCGGCACGAAAACCCTGCGAAGGGACCACAAGTAAGACCTCGTCCGCGTCTGCGAGGCAATCCACCAAATCAGCAGTGGCCACTAGGTTATCTGGAAAGGCGCTGCCCGGGAGATAGCGCTCATTGGAGCGAGCCCGTTGCAATTCATCCATTTTCCGCGGATCTCGTCCCCACAGCTTGACCTGCGAACCGTTTCTCGCAAGTAAAAGTGCTAGCGCGGTGCCCCAAGAGCCCGCCCCCAGCACCGCAAACCTGTGTCCCTCAGCTACCATGATTCACCCTAGTGTGTGGTGGAAGGCTGCGCTTCAGCTTTTTCTTTGGATTGGGATTGCTGCTGTATGTGTTGCTGATACAAGGCTTCGAAATTGACAGGCGCCAGCACCATTTGGGGAAAACCACCCCTCGTTACCAAGTCAGAAATCAGCTCTCGGGCATAGGGAAAGAGGATATTGGGGCAATAACTCCCAACCATAAAACCCATTTCCTGCTGACTGTAGCCGATGATATTGAAAATTCCCGATTGTTTAATCTCTGCCAAATAGGCGGTCTTTCGACCTACTTTGGTGGTAACAGTAATGGTCAGGGTGACTTCCTGTACACCTTCTGCGAGCTGCACCGCAGTGTTGCTCAGCTGTAAATTGACCTCTGGCTTCCATTCATCACGGAAGATCTCGGGTGAATGCGGTGTTTCAAAAGAAATGTCTTTGGTGTAGATTTTTTGAATGCCGAATTCTCGGCTATCTTCGGCTTTTTTTTCCTGTTCAGACATAATCAGTTTCCTTAAAATTTCTTACTTATTTTTGGTTGTCTTCCAGCAAAGAATCCAACCTCCCCTCATTCTCCAGCTGGTAAAGCTCGTCACTACCGCCAATATGGGTGTTATTGATAAATATCTGTGGCACCGAGGTGCCGCCATTAGCCCGCTCAATCATAAGCCTTTCCAAGGCAATATCACCATCGATTGGAATGTGCGTGTATTCAACATTCTTATTTTCCAGAAGCATTCTGGCACGGGCGCAGTAAAAACATCCCCGGCGTGTATAAATTTCGATTTTGACAGGCATTTTTTCTACTTTTTCTTTTTTAGTCCCTTTTCCACCGGCAGATTGGCATTGACCCAGCTGTTCATCCCCCCATTGAGGAAAAACAAATCAGTGAATCCCTGTTTTTTCAATACCTGGGCTGCGGCAAGGGCACGGGCACCGGTTTGGCAATTGATAATAATTGATCTGCTACGGAATTTTTCCAGCTCCTTAATCCGGCTACCCAAGGCACCAACCGGAACGTGGATTGAGTTGGAGACGTGCCCCTCTTTAAACTCACCTTCGGTGCGCACATCCAGGATGACCGCTGCATCATCTTCTGAATTGGTCATCCGCAGCATCTCTTGAACATTCACAGGCTTGGCGCCGCTCAGCTTTGCAGCAAACAGACTGCGCATAAGCAGACCAAACACGATGGCAAAAATGAGAAACAATAACCATTCGTCAATTACAAAATTGATAAATTCGTCCATATAACTTCCTGAATAAGCGAGTGCGAAC
>JAOUPJ010000297.1 GCA_029879945.1 Gammaproteobacteria bacterium | reverse complement strand
TGTTCATCGCTCCCGTCTGTTGCTGGACCAGGACCTGGCGGCGCGTAGTGCCAGCCTCGGACGCATCTATACAGACCTGGGCTTTAATCAGTCGGCCAATCGCGAGGCGGTCAATTCCTTACAACTGGACCCTGCCAACTATTCTGCCCATCGGCTCCTGGCAGACAGCTTCCGCGGTTCGCAACGAAATCAAATCACCCGTGCCAGCGAGCTTTTCCAGGCGCAGTTACTCCAACCCTATAGTTCCGCTCCCTTGCAGGCCGAGCTGAGCCGATCCCAAGCCAGCATCTCTGAAGGGGCCAGCCCCACCGACCCGGGATTCAATGAGTATCAACCCTTGTTTATTCGCGATCGTGTCAGCTCAAATCTGAGTCATATTCGGGGCGACCTCAATACGTCGGGTACCCAGCTGCAAATCAGCAGCCTGCGAAAAGGGATAGGAATCAGTGCCGGGTTTAACGACTACACCAGTGATGGCGTTCGTACCAATAACGATTTCTTTCATGAAACCAGCACCCTGCTCTTTCAAGGCTCCACTTCCACTCACAAGAATCTTCTCCTGGAGTTCCGCCAGGAAATCTTTAACCATGGGGATATTACCCAATCCCTGATCCCCGAGAATTATTCGGAATTCGAACGAAACAGATCCAATAGTGAATCCATTCGGGTGGCGACCCGCATCAGGAAAGGCAGAAACACCTGGTTGTTCCATGCGTACAATAAAGAGGAGGTAGGTAGCTACCGTGACTCCCAGATCGCGCCAGGGAGCCCGTTCGACGTGTTATTAGATATCTCTTCCGATTATGACAGTAGTACAAAGGCAATCGAGACACAGATCGTTTCACAATTTTCAAATGGCTTCACAAAAACCGGTTTTTTCCTGTCTCAAGTTATTTCCGACTATACAGTATTAACGGCTGGAACTTTTATCGCGCCATTTACTATCCCCAGTTTCAAATCGATCGACGATTCAATCACAGAGGAGGGAAACCATCTAACCCCATATGCCTATTATGTGAGCCCGGCCAATCGAGTCTTTTTGTTCGAGATGGGGGCCAGCTATGATGATTATTGGAGAAACAAACAAATTCAGCACAAGTTGACCAAAACGACTTCGCTCGAGTATGAACAGCACCAGCAACTTAATCCCAAACTGGGTCTAAGCTGGAACATCGGCAATAATGTAACCCTGCGATCCTCCTATTTCCGCACCTTGAAACGCGCCCTCAGCAACAATGTGACCCTGGAGCCCACCGTCTTTAACGGGGCAGTACAATTCCAGGATGATATCACCCTGGTGGACAATAAGAACTCAACCGTGAGTCTAGACTATAAGGCGTCTGATGATTTTTCAGCGGGCGCGGATTTTTTGCATCAACGGCGCAGCATGCCCATCAACGATACCCGGCAACGCTGGGAAAACCGGGTGGCTCACATCTACGCCAACTGGATAGCTGGGAGATCATTAACAATTGTGGCCAGCGAACGACACCAGTATGAAAACCGCTACGGGGAAACCCTGGGGGCCCAGTTTCCCCGCACGCTGGAAACGACCAGCCAACAGATGGGGATACGTTACTTCCCCCACTCCAGTTGGTCACTCAAGCTGAGCTTCAACCACATCAGCCAGCTCGGCTTTTTTGTCAAAAAAGGCGATACCACTGACACCGCCAATATCATTCATCAACAACGCTTCATGCCCGTGGACGTGGAGAGCAATCTCAAAATAGGCCGAAATCTCAGGCTGACATTGGGGGCCCGAAATCTATTCAATGAAGGCTTCCGCTACCAGCAGGGCATGTATCCGCCCATAGAATCGGTGCAAAACGAGTTCATCCCCACACGCTTCATCTATGGCAAACTGGACCTCTCCCTTTAAAATTTCCACACCAAATGATTAGCTAACCTACTGGTGTGTGAATGCTCACACCACACGTTACACACTGTTACCCCAACACACAGATTGTTTCCAAATGTTTCACTAAGCTTTGCCTGAGGTGGGCCCAACCTCTCTTATTAATGAATGCGTCATGAGGTGTGATATGAAAAAGAAACTCTCCCCAGGTCTAGTGATATTTTTCTTGTTCTGCTTTTTTTCCCTGAGTGTCTCAGCGCAGGCGCTGCTCCCGGCCGATACCAAGAGTGCGCTGATACTCGATAATAGCAATGGGCTCAGCCTGATGGATCCGGATGGAAATAAGCTTACCCCGTGTAATCTATGCACCACGGATATGGAGGCCCAATACGGTGCCCATTGCGAAAACGCGCCCAGCACTGTACGCCTGTGCGAAGGCCTCACCAAGTCTACCGTTCAAGATGTGCAAACCATCACCCTGATCAAGAGCCACAAGAATCCTCACTGCATTTTCTGGGAACTTAATGGAGTATGGTTCTCCTGGCCGAGCCCCTGCGTACACTAGTCTCGCTCCTTGCCATAAGCTCAAAGCCACAATCGAAAGGTTGTGGCTTTTTTTGTTTGATCAGTCAGAGGCAATGGCGATGGGAATGACCTTGTTTTGTTTGTCCATGATTGCGTGGGTGGTATCGGCCCCATAGAGGTCGGCATCGGTGAGGTTGGCGCCGCTGAGATTGGCATTGCTGAGCGTGGTGAGTCGCAGGTCCGCCCCCTGGAGATTGGCACCCGTCAAATCGGCTCCGCTGAGATCCATGCCCACCAGATTTGCGTCCTTCAGGTTTGCTCCCTTCAGATCCGCCCCTCGCAGGCTGTCCCCTTCCAATTCCACCAGCACATCGAAGCCCTTTTTGTCATAGATCTGAATCATTTTATGCACCTTGCCAAAAAACACCCATCATAAAAAAACCCTCGCCTGTTTACCAGACGAGGGTTAAGCAGGTTGCTCTGCCGGTTAGATAAATCGATCCAAATTCAGTTTTCGTGGCTGCTCAACAGCCTGATGCAAGGCCTTGATTTCTTCTTTGCTCTTGGGAGTTTGATGGAAGGCGTCTTGCCCATGCAGCTCCTTCCACTTGGCCACTTTGTCTTTAGAGGCACAACCACCCATACCCTTGTGGGGGTCGCCCTTATGCATTCCTTCACCAGCGATCAACGGGGCAGAGAACAATACAGCGATAACAAGCGGTAGAACTTTTTTCATAATAACCCCCTTAGCCGGTTTTTTAGCTCACCTATATTTCAATATAGAGCCGAATACCCAGCACTTCAAGGGACTAGCCAGCAAATTACAAAGTTTTTCAGTTATTTAATCAACGAAGTTTTTATAGGTACCAAAGGGATTTCTATTAACCGACTAGTTTGCTTGGTTTTATCTGGTATAGAAGACTCTTCAAAGAGGGTGTCATCAAAAAGGATATCCAGATCCTCTTTGGCAGCGGACTTGCTAATCTCTTTAAAATCATAGAGTTGCTTGTCCATCATATGACTGGTCTTGATATTTCCCATGGCCCGGAACATGAGTTCGATGCGCTTGGGATATTCCCGTTCCCAGTCTCTCAACATCTCTTTGACCTTTTGCCTTTGCAGATTAGGCTGGGAGCCACACAAATTACAGGGAATGATGGGGAACTCCATCGCACGGGCGTAACGGGCAATGTCTTTTTCTGCGCTGTAGATCAAGGGGCGTATCACGATATGTTCGCCATCATCCGTCAACAATTTCGGGGCCATTCCCTTCATGGTGCCGTTGAAAAACATATTGATCATCATGGTCTCCACCGCGTCATCCCGATGGTGGCCCAGGGCAATCTTGGTGGCCCCCAGTTCCCGTGCGGTTCGGTAGATGATGCCTCTGCGCAAGCGAGAGCAGAGGGAGCAGGTGGTTTTGCCTTCGGGGATCTTGTCCTTCACCACCGAATAGGTATCTTGTTCCACGATTTGGAATTTCACCCCTTGTTTTTCCAAATAGGCAGGCAGGATCTCCTCTGGAAAACCGGGCTGCTTCTGGTCCAGGTTCATGGCAATGATTTCAAAATCGATGGGCGCACGTGTCTGCAAGATCATCAACAAGCGAAGCAGGGTATAGGAATCCTTACCACCACTGAGGCACACCATAACCCGATCCCCCTCTTCCAACATCTGAAAATCGGTGATGGCATTTGCCGTAAGACGTAGCAAGCGTTTTTCCAAACGCTTGGTATTCGTGGATAGACCTTTATAAACCTGAACCATTTTGATCACTATCTGGACACGGGCCGCTAGTTTGCCACAATTTGGGCACCAGAGCGAAGGGCGGACGTGTCCCTTATTTCCGTTCTAAAGTTTATTGTTGACGAAAACGATAATGAATACTATATTAGCATTTCATTATTTACTTATTCTACTTGGAGGGAACCATAGTGACCGCCGTTATCATTGATGTCCGCGAAAGGGACGAGTTCCAAATC
>JAOUPJ010000296.1 GCA_029879945.1 Gammaproteobacteria bacterium | reverse complement strand
CGCTTGTGACTACTAATTTACCAAGTAATATAGCTGAAGCACCCTGCGATTCGTGATAGTATTCCGTCCACCGACTTGACGATAAAGACATATGGCAACTCATTCCGAGTCTTAAATAACAAATAGATCGCGCCCATACACAAAATAAGTCCAACGATAATTCTATGATGCTAAATTCAAAAACGGGAATATTACTGGCAGTACTTTTTCTACAACTTGTTCTGCTATCCATCACATTTCCCATTAGCGAACTTTTTTCCGCCAAACCCCTTTTTTACATCGATAACGCCATGCACTGGTATCGATTGAAGGTGGCCTCAGCCCTGTCTTCAAATCCATTTGCCTTCGTCTATGATCCCTTTTTTGGTGCAGGCTCTCCTGGAGGTGCGACCCGAAATCCGGCCGCAAAACTTCCCGCCCTCTTTCAGTTTTTCACCGGCAACAGTTTTACTGAAATACAGGCCTGGAAAATCTATACATTCATGTCTGCCCTACTTGCACCGGCCTGTGTAACCCTGGCAAGCCAAATTTTGCGCCTAAAGACCCAAATCGTGATCATTGCTTCCCTGTTTGCGCTACTGCTGTGGTGGGCCTCCATGTTCAGATGGTTTCATACCGCAGGTTTGGTCTCTTACGTATCGGTATCATTCTTTGCGGTATTCTATTTCTCTTTATTGGTCAGGTTTTTCGAACAAAAAGAGGCCGACGTTAGGCTTTCGCTTCTGTTGGGTGTTCTGGGTGCCTTGTTCTTTATTGTTCATCCCTTGTTTTTTATTCCGGCAGTCTTTAGCACTCTCATCTTGCTGTTTTTCTACCGCGCAAACATTGACGGGAAAAAGTGTTTGTTTCTATTTCTACTCATTCCCTTTATTGCTTTACTCCCCAATCTGCTCTGGGTGTACCCTCAATTTTTCCAGAAAATCTACAAAGGTTTTAGCACTGGCCTCACCCATCAGGCCCTGGTTGAGGCCAGCCTGATCTGGAAAGAAGCCTTGGGAATCTGGCAAGAACCTGCCCATGGTGCCAAACTCTACCCAGCACTTGTGCTAAGTTCCGTCGCCGCACTCTTTGTCATTGACGATCTCAGAACAAGGCGCCTGGCTTTATCAATCTTTAGCCTAGCGCTGTTTCTCATTTTCTATTCCGCCTTTGGTTCCGCGCTAGAAATGCTGGGAGAGCTGACTCAACCCAATCGTTTTAATGTGATGGGATATTTGTTCCTCTCGTTAGTGGGCGCTATGGGTGTATGGGGCCTCTACGAAAGATTTACACAGACAGCTAATACCCGACACAAGGCGATTTTCGCAGGCCTGCTTGTACCCATCGGACTCATAAGCCTAGTTAGTATCAACGAAGCTCGCTTGGAACTCGCCACTGGCAATCATGGCCGCTACGGGGCCGCTCCACCCGAAGTGAAAGGCACGGGCGATTATACAGACTTCTTACTGAAGCAAATTCCGCAGCTTACGGGTACCCAGGAACGGGTACTATTTGAGACCGCCAACGGTAGGGTTCACGATGGCAGCCACATCGCCGGATATCTTGCTGTCACTTCCCAACGTGAATTTATCGGCGGGCCCTATCCCTATTCCCATTTTGCAGGGTACTGGGATGGCTTTGTGTTTGGAAAAGAGATTCAGGAGCACAGTCAAGACAAGATGAAAAAGTACCTGGCGCTCTATAATATCGGTCTGATTGTGGCCTACTCGGATGCGAGTAAGAATTATTGGAATCAATCACCCTTGGTAATATCTGTCGCTGAGTTCAAGCAGGTAAGACTCTATTCGCTAAAAGCGAAACCGCCGGGCCTTTTTTCCCTGGGCTCAGGTCAGCGCGAAGAAAGCAAGCACAACTCCATCAAATTCACAGGAGTAAAAGGTGACGAAGTGATAATCAAATATCACCGATTGAAAGGGTTGCGAGCCTCACCCGAAGTGAAAATGGAATCGGTATATCTGGAAGACGATCCCAATCCCTTTATCAAGATCATCTCACCGCCTGAGGCCTTTGAGTTACATATGTAGTGAGAATAAAAAAGCCTGAACACCACTTTTGAGTATTCAGGCTTTGTGGAAATCGTTTTTTAATTATCGAACAATTTGCAATATCACACCGCCGGGCTTGCTGGGCGCATTTATGGCCACACAGGAAGAACAGTCCCCTCCCGTCTTCCGAATCAAGGCCGCTCCATTCAAGGTAATAGTGGAACGGTTACTGGCGCTGGTTCCGGGGCTGTTTAAGCTATAGCTACGATTGGGTTTATCCCATACTTCCACCGCCAGTTCAGTGCTGGTGGCGTTTGCATCATTGATAGGGGTAGGCAGGATGATCTGCACAACCTCTTCGGTACCCGTAGTGGTGGGTGTGATATCTGAACCATTCAGCGTTACTTTCAGACTGGCGTAGTCCAGCTGTGAGTCATCCCACAGACCCAATAAGACAGAGCTGATTTCCCCACCGCTCTTGACTGGAGTCACGGTTATAACGGGTCTGACGAGGTCGTCGTGTACATTTAGTTTAGGTGCACCGATATCAATCCAGCGAGCGATCAACCTTTTTTCAGATTCAGGCATACTGGCCACATATTGTAAGTGTTCTGCGACCTTGGGCCAGACTTCTGGAAACTCGCGACCGTCCGCGTCCACCGGAACACCGGTCAGACCTTGCTTGTCGGCGGGCACGGTCTCTCCAGCTGCACCCCAAGGAAGTCCGGTATCCGGATTACGTCCATCCAGTCTCTCACCATAGAGTGCCCATACCAGCATGCTGGAACGCGCACTATTGAAAGACAACCAACGGGAGTCTGAACAACACTGATAGCGTTTGGTGATACGGTCGGTACCCGCAGTATTATTCTTCACATCATTCAAACCATCACCAGGCTTGGTCGCATCGTTGATGGAGACACCGTCTTCACGGGTGTACTTATTGGTACTGAGTAAATCAAAGGTCCTACGATTTCCATCCAGTCGTAGGCCCGTCAGCACTTGCGCAGATTGGCCTTCGCCATGACACGATGAACAGCGTGATTCAAAGATCTGTGAAATACCATTGTCCCAGTCTATGGCAAACGATTTTCGACTGGTGACACCCGGTGCCACCGCTTCGCTGTAAATCGTACTGGCCAGTTCAACAACCGGATTACCACTCCCATCCAGTCCTGCAAACAATGGCGCACTGCTGCCACCGAAATTTCCGAATGGCGCATCTGTCTGTAGTTTAGCGTTGGAGGTAAATGGGTTCATGCCTTCACGAGTATGCACATGACAGCCGATGCACATTTGCTGCTCACCGCGAGTCACAGAGCGTGCGGTGGTTTCCAGATCCAGCGCCATACCGTGCTTGTCGATACTTTGGAAAAAGAAGGGTGTATTCGCCGGAATCTTCACAATAAAGCTGGTATCAGGATTTCCCTGCGCATCCAGTAAACTTCCGTCTGCCTTTCGTATGGGGAATTCACCGAGAATTCGCATATGATGGGCCTGTGCGCCAGACCAACGCTCAATCCCTCCACCGTAGCCGCTGGGAATACTGGGAAGGGGCATGACCACACGAACCCCATACACCTCTTCGTTATCAAAAATTGCCAACTCTGCACCACTGGCTGCCAGGTTCATATAAGTACGACCTGACATATATCCACCACCGTCCATCATGTTCCAGGGTGTGCCATTCAACGCACGCGTCTCACGGTCGTACAAAGAAGAGGCGCCAGACAATCCATATGGAGCGCCGGCAGGGATGCGTTTATCTTGTATACCCAGATTGGGATTGATCTTTACGTATTGGGTATCTGTTCCATCGGGGTTCTTACCAGGTTTGATGACGCCGTATATACGGTTGTAATTGACCAGGGCACGCGGATAGATTTCGTGGTATTCCGGAAAGTCCACCACGATACGACCATCGTCGGCTATGTGATTAATGGCACGTGTGCCATTGGGTTCCATCGGAATCAACCAGATACCTGCATCTTTACCGATGGTCTCCATCACACTGGGCAAGCTTCCGGTATACCCCCCCATGGTAGAAGAAGATCCGATGGTATAGGTCACGAGCAAGTCGTTATCAGGGGCACCCGATGGATGCGTAAAGCGGCCCATCATTTCCACCAGCGCCTTATCAGTAAATACAGTTGTAGTGCCTATGGTCTTACTGGTACCACCGACTGTTCGACTGGGGTGATTCCAAAAATCGGCAGAAGAGAGATATTTTTTCTGTGCAGAATCTTCTGCACTTGCTTGAGGAGTCAGATGATACTCACCGACACGGGTAAAACGTTTAACTGAATTTCCCATACGCCAGCTTTCTGCATAGCTGGTATTTTCAAAATCAGGCCCGGCTGGATCAATAGGAAAACGTA
>JAOUPJ010000295.1 GCA_029879945.1 Gammaproteobacteria bacterium | reverse complement strand
TGCACAAGATAGAGATTTCCCCGTGATAATGGGGATTGCCCTATTCGCCGCAGTCTTGGTTCGCCTGGGTACGTTTGTCCAAAAATTAGTACAAGCTATTGTTAAACCACCACAAGCACAAGAGGAGTAATCCATGCTAGTGCGTAGTCATTATGTGCATGTCAATGATCCACAGCTCACAGAGGCGAAGGGTCTACTTGCCAAGCTTCGTCGCTATGACCGACTCGATGTGATTTACTTAGTATATGGACTGATGGTCGTTTCGGCGGTTGTACTGTCCTACTTCTTGGGCGCATTTAATTTGCTTCCCTTTGATCCAGAAGAGATGGATCTGGAAGCAATGATGGCCCCCGTTTTTTCCAATGGTCATATATTGGGGACCGATTTCATGGGGCGAGATTTATTGTCTCGTCTGATTCTGGGTATTCAGGCCTATTTTTTACCTGGCTTGCTTGCGATTACAATTGCATTGACGATTGGATCTACGCTCGGTGTTTTGGCGGGATACTATGGAAGACGTTGGGATACAGGTGTTACCTATTTCAACAATCTACTCGATTCGTTTCCACGTCTGGTATTGATATTACTCGTGGTAGCCGCATTTAAGCCAAACATCTATTACATCATGATGGTCGTGGGTTTAACCAATGTGCCCAATATAGCGGCATTGATTAAAAACAAAATTCTGTTCTTAAAACAAAAGAATTTTATTGAATCCGCTATTGCGTTGGGAATCCCTGCGCCAGCAATTATTTTTCGACACATACTGTGGTACAACTGCAGAGCGGTTTTAGTGATACAAGCTACACTCGGCATGGGTGAGGCTATTTTGATGGAAACAAGCTTAAGCTATTTGGGTTTTGGTGTGCAAGAACCAACTCCTTCGTGGGGCAATATGGTTCAAGCCGGATCTAACTACCTGCTACAAGGTGACTTCTGGCCTTCTACGGCTCCGGCCTTGTTTATATTGTTAACCATACTCGGTTTTTATCTGCTCGGTGATGCACTGAACAATATACTAGAAGGGAAGAAGTCCATATGAGCCCAGCACCACATTTATTGATTGAAGATTTACATACCTACTTTTATTCCAGCGAAAGGCATGCCTTTATTCACTCGGTGGATGGTGTGGATCTTTCCGTTGCCAAGGGTGAGACCCTGGGAATCGTGGGAGAAAGCGGAAGTGGCAAGAGCATTACCATGCTGTCAGTGATGGGCTTGATTCAAGCCAATCCCGGCGTGTTAAAAGGTCGTGTTACCCTTCAATCCAAGGGTGGATCAGTCGATCTGATACCCCAAATAGAAGACTATGTTGAATTAGAAAACAAAGATCAATCCATCGTTTCCGTAAAAAAAGACACCGTCTCCTGGCGCAAACACATAGAGCGCACAATGAAGTCTATTCGTGGAAAAGAGATTTCCATGATCTTCCAAAATCCAAAAGCCGCTTTGAATCCATTTACCACGGTCGGTAAACAGATCGTGGAAATGGTCCGCCTGCACAATCCAAGTGAAACCGAAAAGTCAGCCAGAGAAAAGGCCATGTATTGGTTGGAGCGGGTAAAAATAGACGATCCAGTCAATCGTTTTGACGCCTTTCCCGGAGATCTTTCCGGCGGTATGTGTCAACGTGCGATGGTGGCCATGGCCCTGGCTTCAGAACCTTCGCTGCTGATCGCCGATGAGCCAACCACAGGCTTGGATGCGACCATTCAGGCCAGCATTGTTCAATTACTACAGGAACTGAAAACTGATTTAGGTATTACCATGATACTGATCAGTCACGATATCAGCGTAATCTCAGCGCTTTCTGACAAGGTAGCCGTCATGTACGGCGGGCAAGTAGTGGAACATGGCCCGGCACGGGATATTCTGGAAGTCAAAGACCACGTCAAAAATCACCCATACACCAAAGCGCTTCTTTCTTCTATACCCGATGAAAAAAACGTATTGCCCAATGGACATCTCAAAAGTATTGAGGGTGAGGTGCCAGATACGATCGACGTACCTTGTGGATGCCGCTTTGTAGAACGATGTAATGCGTATGATGCCGGTCTAAAAACAAAGTGCGTAAATGCCAGGCCACGTCTGGTAAACATTACACCGGATCATCGTGTCCGTTGTTGGTTGTATCAAGAATAATAGGAGAGATCCATGGGTGCACCGTTACTACAAATCAAGAATCTGGAAAAGCGATTTAGTAAACGTGGACTGCTCTCCAGCTTTGGAAACGCAGAAACCGTTGCTGCAGTGGATGATATCAGTCTGTATGTAAACGAAAACGAGACACTCGGTTTGGTGGGTGAATCCGGTTGCGGTAAGACTACTACAGGAAAGATGATACTGAAACTCGCCACCGCCAGTGCCGGACAGATCATCTATGATGATATCGATATCACCAGGATGCCTGAGAAAGATTTCCGCCCTTATCGCAGTAGTATACAGATGATTTTTCAGGATCTGGATGCTGCATTGAATCCAAAGATGAAGATTCGCGATATTCTGAAAGAAGCCATCAAGATACATCAAAAAGAATTGAACGAAGAGCAAGTGGAGGCGCGAGCCAAGCGTTTGCTGGAACTGGTCAACCTTAAGCAATCCAAGATGAATAGTCGTCCCTCTGAGCTTTCGGGCGGGGAAAAAAGACGCGTAGGTATTGCTCGCGTATTGGCCGTTGAGCCCAAGTTCATCGTGGCTGACGAACCTACCAGTGCGCTGGATGTGTCTATACAGGCGCAGGTTGTTAATCTGATGCAAGACCTGCAAAAAGAGCTGGGCCTTTCTTATCTTTTTATCTCGCATGATTTGCCCTTGGTTGAGATTCTCAGTCACAGAATCGCGGTTATGTATCTGGGTCGTATCGTGGAAACGGGTAAGGCAGAACAGATTGCCAAATCACCCAAGCATCCTTACACTGCGATGTTATGGTCTTCCATGAATCACCAGCCTCAATCAGCGGACAAGAAAGCGGCTGAGTTGATGAATCTGGATGTGGAAAGACCTAAAACAGGTTGTCGCTTCGCACCACGTTGTCCGGTTTTTCATTCTAATGGCAGACCCAGTGTCTGTACTGACCCGGACAATGAGCCGAAGTTGCCTGTTTCACAGAACGACGACCATGTAGTGGCCTGTCATTTTCCACTAAATAGATAGATAAACAAACTAAAGCGCAGAAAAAGGGGTGTTCTTCACCCCTTTTTTTCATAGACTTGATCTGCAACTTAGTTAAGTAATTGAATTCGAAAACCTTGCTTCTATCAAGTTTCCTTCCATCAACTCCGATAATCCTATAGGGACTATCCTGCATTTAGCACTGGGTTCGGTATTACAATGGTCAAAGACTTCCTAAGCAAGTGTCTTTTTTTTTCCCATCTCAACCCGGTGGAACTGGAGTTCGTCAGTCGAACGATGAAGATCGTGGAATTAAAGAAAGGGGAGATGCTATTTCAAGAAGGTGATCCCGGCTCTTATGTCTGTTTTGTAATGGAAGGGGCTTTGGAGATTATTAAACATGACTCCTTTGGTGATGAAGCTGTGATAGCGACTTTGGTACAGGGTAACTCCATTGGCGAGATGTGTCTGATAGACGGTAAACCACGTTCAGCCAGCACCAGAGCAGTGGTGAATTCCAAACTTTTACTCCTGTCTAAAAACATATTTGATCGTATACTCAAGGCCGAGCCCAGCGTGGGTGTCGGTTTGCTTAAAGGCCTGGCAGTGGTTCTGAGTGACAATCTGCGTGAAACCTCTATGGCCTTGAGTAATGAGATGAAATAGTCTTCAAACTTGCATCCCACTATTTTCTCAGGTAGGGTTAGATCCACTGAAGGCTGGGAGTTTTCATCGATGGATAAAAGCGCATACGCTTATACACTTGATTTTAAGGTGCGCGATTACGAATGTGATCTACAAGGCGTAGTCAATAATGGCGTTTATCAAAATTATCTTGAGCATACCCGACATGAGTTTTTTCTTTCCGAAGGAATTGATTTTGCGGACCTGTGCCGACGTAATATTCACCTGGTGGTGGTCAGGGCCGAGTTGGATTTTATGGCATCGCTGGTGAGTGGCGACAGCTTTTGGGTGGGAACGACAATTCAACCCAGTTCGAAAATTCGTTTTGAGTTTTTACAGGATATCTACCGCGCTACAGATAATAAAAAGATGTTGGCGGCGAGAATTGTGTGTACCGGCTTGAACGAAAGAGGGCGTCCCTACTTGCCGGATGAAGTACGCCAACTTTTGGACCGTTTTAGTAGGTCGAACGATTAAGCACTTGCCGTTGCCATCAATTCCTTGATCGCAGGAATACATGATCCGCAATTCGTTCCTGCCTGGGTTGCTTTGCCAATATCGTCAACTGAACACGCA
>JAOUPJ010000200.1 GCA_029879945.1 Gammaproteobacteria bacterium | reverse complement strand
TTCGCAACGTCATCATCGTCATGACCACCAACTCGGGTGCCGATATGATGAGCCGTACCTCCATTGGTTTCACCATACAAGATCACTCTGTAGACGGTATGGACTCCATCAAACGCACCTTCAGTCCCGAATTCCGTAACCGATTGGATGCGATAATCCAATTCAAGCCACTCACTGCAGATACGATCGCCCACGTGGTAGACAAGTTTATTCTTGAGCTGGAAGTCCAGTTGGAGAATAAGAATGTGAAACTTACTGTGAGTGATGAGGCCAGATTATGGTTGGCTGAAAATGGCTACGACCGCGTGATGGGTGCTAGACCCATGGCCCGCCTGATTCACGAAAGAATCAAGAAGAATCTGGCCGACGAACTGCTTTTTGGTAAGCTGGCCGCTGGCGGTAAGGTCAATATTACTCAGAAGGATGGTGAGCTCTCATTTGAGATAGAGGAGTTGGTCACCAGCTAACACAACGATCCCCAAGGGAATCCCAAACCCCAAACCAGAAGCCGGCCTAATGGGTCGGCTTTTTTTTTAGCAAGCGCTGACTGATAAATAGAATTTATAGAAGAAGTTCACACCCTAAAGGGTACAAGAAAGCGCAGTTTATGCTGAATTAGCCTCTTCGCGGCCCCTCATTTCTCACTAACTGCTTTTGAAGCAGCTAGCGCCTCTTCAGGGACTTGTTCATTTTGAGCGGAAAACGATACGACCTTTGGATAAGTCGTAAGGGGTGAGCTGTACGGTGACTTTATCACCAGTCAGAATTCGTATGTAGTTTTTTCTCATTTTACCGGAGATGTGTGCAGTAACGACGTGGCCATTTTCCAATTCCACGCGAAACATGGTATTGGGCAGTGTGTCTACTACCGTTCCTTCCATCTCTATATGTTCTTCTTTAGGCATAAAGCCAAAATTCCCCTTCGGTTAGTCAAGGCGCCAAATTATACATGCGTGGTTTAGTGAACACTAGCCCGCTGTGGACCAATTTGCCCAGATTGGCCAAATTTTTCCTGAGACAAGAATGAATTACGCGACATACTCGCCATCAGAAGAAGTGGTGCAATCATGAGCAAGTCCCGTTCCGTCCTACAGTTATATCGACGGGCATCCATTGTGCAGCGTGGCTAAGCAGTATTTAGCCAGGACACCGACCAAATGGGGCAGCACTATTTACATATCACCAACAAGCCGAAGACCGCACAAGAACTAAGTGATTCAATTCTTGGTGGGGATGTCATCGCCTGGAATGATCCGCTATGGCAGGGGCCCTGCCTAGGGATTCCTTTGGAGGAGCTCTCTAAAACCAGAGCCGCCCATTTGGCAACTGGCGATAAAGGGAAGGCGGCGCTCAATCATCAATTTGCAATGCGCAATAAAGCCCTGCGCGATTTTCGTTATTACGACGAGGTGATTCTATGGTTTGACCATGATTTGGAGGATCAACTTCAACTGATTCAGATTCTGAACTGGTTCAATCAGCAGGATGCCTTTAACACGAATCTTACCATGATCAATATCGGTCATTTTCCAGGCTTTTTTAAGTTTTACGGCTTGGAAGACCTGGACCGCTACCAACTCGAAAAAATTTTTCCTTCGCGCATGGATGTTTCGGTTAACCAATTGGACATTGCTTCCATGGCCTGGGCCGTCTTTACCAATGCCGAGCCCACAGAATATAGCCATTTTTTGCGTCTCAACTCATCGTGTATGCCCTTTTTGAAAGACGCAATGACAAGGCTGTTGCAAGAGTTTCCGCGTCGGTCAAATGGTCTGAGCCTTACCGAATATTACATTCTGCGCGAATTTACCTGTGTGGAGCGAAAGATCCGTTCCCTTTGGGAAACCTATCTACGCCGCGAATCTCGTCCCTTTCTTGATTTCAATGGCTTTGTGCAATTGCTAAGGGGTTTGGTCGAGGCACCGAATCCTGTGCTGGCCGTGATCAGACCACCTACCAAGCGAAAAATGCTGTTCAACGAGAAGCCCCAGTTTTCAGAGGACTGCAAATTGGGAATCACGCAGACTGGTCTAGCGGTTTGGTCCGGTCGTGTCGACTGGCTACGGATTCGTCCGACTACGGTATGGATTGGGGGCGTAAACATCAGCGCCAACCCCCAATGGCGCAAGGCCGATGCTGAACGACGAGTCCACAAGGTGGCGATTTAAATTTTGGACTAAATGGATATCAGGTTAAAGAATTGAGCGTCGTCGCCCGAATAGGGTAGACAAGCCGGAAAATTGTGTCTTAAACGTACGAGGGATCTGCTATGAGTCAAACCGTGTTGGAAGAACAACAAAAGATTCAAAACCCAGAAAAGGCTGCAGGGCGTGACGCCGTCAACCTTTTTCTTGCCCTGGCGGTAGGTGAAATCATGCTCTCTACCAAAGAAGCAACAGGTTCCATTCAGGAGTTAACCAAAACCTTCATGGATATGGTTAACGATGTACACATTATCAAAGCGGAGGCGGAAAAGGCCATGGGAAAGGCCGACGAAGCGGCCCTGAAGCGAATCGACAAAATGTGCGACACCTTTTTTGATAAAGTACAGGCAGGGACTGTCGGTTTTCAGTTCTATGACAAACTCACACAGCGCCTTCAGCACACCTCGGTCAGCTTGAAAAAGGCGATGAATTTGGTGGAGTCAGAAGATCTTTTCAATAGTGTCAGTTCCTGGAATGAATTTCGGCAAGACATGCGCAAGCGCTACAACTCAGAGCAGGACAGAGAAATGTTTGAGGGCTTAATGTCGGGGAAACCGATACAGGAAGCGGTGCGTATTGCCAGCAAGGGTAAGGATTCATCCAGCAATGTCGAGTTGTTTTAGCGCACCCTCATTTGGGTGAGAGGGAGCCCTGTGGGTGGGTCTTGCGAGAGTTTGTCCTTAACCGATTGAATATCATATAAAAAATAGACTTCTTGCTGGCTGTCGCGTGGCAGGTGAGACTAATCTGCCTACCCTACACAGGGAGTGACTGGTTCGCGATAGTGTGGGCTAGCGTATAGATCGCGCCTAAAATTCAAATAATTCAACAATTTTGGCAATTTAAGGTAGAATACCCAAGCTGCAATTAGGCTGTGGGAACTTTTTTTGCCTCATTACAATCTCATTGCCTGGCGGTTATAACGATAGAAGGGCCTTATAGGGCCTACGAGGAAAAAGGTGTACGAGTCATTTTACGGATTAAATGGATCGCCATTTCGGTTGAATCCTGATCCCAAGTTTTTCTTTGGCAGCAAGATTCATAATCGGGCGCTTGCCTATCTTCGCTATGGTTTAAACCAAAAGGAAGGTTTTATCGTCGTCACGGGTCATCCCGGTACGGGTAAAACCACGTTGGCTCGTGCCCTGCTCAAAGATGCGGCGAAAGAGCGCATCGTAGTATCAGAACTCAACACCACCCATTTGCGTGCCGATGATGTGCTGCGCATGGTGGCTGCCTCGTTTGGGCTGGAGTTCGAAGACGTTCCCAAGTCCACCTTGTTAAAGCGTCTCGAGACCTTTCTCATGTCTCGCCATCGTGCCGGATACCACGCCTTGTTGCTGATCGATGAGGCGCAGAACCTCCCGCAGGATTCTTTGGAAGAGCTGCGCATGCTTTCCAACTTCTACACGGGAAATCATGCGCTGTTGCAAATATTTCTTCTGGGTCAACAGCAATTCAAAGAAGTGCTCTACTCCGAAGATATGGAGCAACTGCGGCAGCGCGTGGTTGCCGCTTGCCACCTTGAGCCGTTTGACGAGCTAGAAACCCGGGAATATATCGAGTATCGCTTGTCGGTAGTGGGGTGGAAGCAGTCTCCTGCCATTAGTGATCAGGCCTTTTCGTTGATTTACAAATTTTCCGAAGGGGTGCCTAGGAGAATTAATACCTTTTGCGAGCGCCTTTTCCTTTTCGGCTCTTTAGAGAGTCTGGATATTATTGATGAAAAAGCAGTCAATGCCGTTGCCCGGGAATTGTCATCCGAGGTGATGGGAAATTCTCATCGGGCACGCAAAATTTTGGAAGACATGGATACCGGGCTGCAGGAAAAGGCCCCAACTACGGGAGAGCAGGGAACCCAAAGCAAGGGGGCCGATGCGGCCCAGTCTGAGCCTGCAAAGAAAGAATCTAAGTCGGAAGCGGCCGAAAAGCCTCAGAATACGGCGGCGCTCCGATTGGTGCGTAGCAATGGCGCACTTGCTAAACCTGTGGTTCAAGAAGTGGAGCCTGTGGTAGAGCCGGTATTGCCAAAACATGAGGAATTGATTGATCTGGCCGATCAGGATTGGCTGGACTTGGTTGCGAAATCCTGTCAGGCCTATAACGAGCCCTGGAATCGGGACAAGATAATCGATCCCAAACTGCCCTTGCAAAGTGGCGTGGATAAACTGATTCTGGTGGCTTTGGGTCGTTTAACGGTTCCAGCGAAGTTTGTCGCCAGTGTTTTAGCAAATGCCAGTGAATCTCGGGTTCGCTTGGCCTGCCGTGAATTTATCAAACATTATTTACTCTCTCCTAAATCAGATTACTATCGAAGACTGGGTATTCTCCCTTCAGCGACACTGGACGAGATTAAACAGAACTATCAATATCTGTTTCGGCTGTTTCAGCCTGATCAGGAACAGGATCCCATTAACTGGAACGAGTCCTACACACGTCGTATCAATCAGGCGTATGCCACATTGCGTGACCCGGATCGTCGGTACAAATACGATGAGTATATCGGTGGTTTGAAAACCCGATCCGAAAATTTTGGTTCCGAGAATGCCAACAACGAGAGCACCTCTGTCATAGCGCCCGAACCGATCAAGGAGAAAACCGCCGGTTCAGCTGTGCCTAGCGAAAAGACTTCACACAGTGAGGCGAGTCAGTCCGTATTTAGTGAGGAGTCGAAGCTACCTTCTTTTAGTGCCCGTCGTGAAAACATTCAAGAGGAAGAAAGCGAACACAAACGCAGACCAGTCTTTACACCTCATGCAAGAGAGATCAGTGCCGAACCACCTTCTTCCGGGAAAGGCGGAATGCTGTGGATGATCGTCGCTGTTGCTGTTAGCGCTCTCGCTGGAGGGGGGTATTTCGCGGTGTCTAACGGTATGATCGATCTGCAAGGTGTTAAGGATGAATTTTCGCTGGAAAAGGCGGGGCTGCAACCGCAGGCCAAACAGGAAAAGCCCGAGCCTGCCACCAGCCCAATTGTAAGGGAAGATCAAGAATCGATGGAAGCCGACGCGGTTAAACCATCGGTGCTAGAGTCCACTGATTTGCGAAAGGGCAGAGAGGAAGTGGAAAACAGCCTTGCCTTGCTTGAGCCTCCATCAAGTCCTATTCAAGACCGGGAAAGCACTAAAGCTAAAAAGTCAGAGCCCGTTACGGTTCGTGTTATCAATGTTACCCCCAAGACTGTTGAGCCTGAAATACCAGTTCAACCGAAGGAAGAACCCATTTCTGTTGCGCCTGCTGCAACGAAGAAGCCGGAGCAGGATAAGAACGTGCAAACACAACCCCCGGCTGTGACTGAGGTGGAAACGGTCGCTTCAATTCAGGCCCCCGTTCTGCCAGCGATTTCCAGACATGATATAGATGGATTGGTCAATCGACTGTTGTTTGTCTATGAAGGGGGAGATCTGGAGCAGTTGATGGGCTTGTTTAGTGAAAGCGCTGTTTCCAACGACAGTGCAAAAAAGGGCGATATTCGCAGGGATTACGCCAGCCTTTTTCGAACCACTGATATGCGGGTTCTGGAGTTGCCAAACCTTTCGTGGGATATTCGCGATCGCAAAGCGGTGGGCGTGGGGAAATTTACCGTCACGGTTTTGAAAAAGGGTGGACTGGAGACACGCAGTTTCAGGGGGACCATGGAGATTGGTCTGCAAAAGGAAGGCTCCCAGCTACTTATCAATCGCTTCATGTATCGTTACGATCAATAAATTATACCGCTCGACCTGCAACCTTACCTAAAAAACCATATAAAACATCAGCTTAATTTGGTGTTTTGTGATTGCCCACACGGCCTCTTGGCAAAATTCCCTTTGTCTCAGTCGCCAATTTTCGTTAGAATATCATTGCGGTAGCGATAGATCGGCGCGATCTTCTAAAATGGGTAGAATTTTATGGCAGGAGGAATTCCCGATTGAGGGAACCTCCTGTTTTTGCATGTGGTTGTATATGTTTAGCGAAAAAAGTCCGGCTTTGTTGGCCCTAGAAGATGGGTCTTTATTTTGGGGTAACGCCATCGGCGCCCCAGGATCAGTGGTGGGAGAAGTGGTATTCAATACTGCACTCACCGGGTATCAGGAGATCCTCACTGACCCTTCATACACTGATCAACTTGTTACACTCACCTATCCGCACATCGGCAATGTGGGCACCAACGAAGAAGACATAGAATCGAATTCGGTGGCCGCCAAAGCCCTCATCATTCGAGACGAGTCTCCCATCGCCAGCAGCTGGCGTTCCAATATGTCTCTGGGCGACTATCTGAAGGCGAACAATACCGCGGGTATTGCGGGAATCGATACGCGTCGGCTTACTCGAGTCCTCCGAGAAAAGGGTAGTTTGAATGGCTGTCTGATGAGTGGGGAGGGAATTGACTCCAATGAGGCCATCAAAATGGCCAAGGCTTATCCCGGCTTACAGGGCAAAGATCTGGCCTCTCAAGTTACTACCGATAAGTCCTATGTATGGTCTCGGTCGGTGTGGGATCTGGAAAAGGGCTACCCGCAGGGTGAACACAAAAAATTGAAAGTGGTGGCCTACGATTTTGGCGTCAAATTCAATATTCTCAGATTATTGGTAGACAGGGGCTGTGAAGTCACTGTGGTACCAGCAACTACGCCCGCCAA
>JAOUPJ010000173.1 GCA_029879945.1 Gammaproteobacteria bacterium | reverse complement strand
AAAGAAGTGATTAAGCAGAATCCCGATGGAGTGTTTCTCTCCAATGGTCCGGGTGATCCGGCCCCTTGTGACTATGCCATCACGGCGGTGCAAGAAATTCTCAAGAAAAAAATCCCTGTATTTGGAATTTGCTTAGGGCATCAGATCCTGGCCCTAGCCAGCGGCGCTAAGACAGAAAAAATGAAATTTGGTCATCATGGTGCCAACCATCCGGTGCAGGACTTGGAGGACGGCAGGGTACTGATCACCAGTCAGAACCATGGTTTTGCCGTGAACGAAAAGAGCCTGCCCAACACTGTGCGCGCCAGCCATCGTTCCCTGTTTGATGGCAGTCTGCAAGGGATACAGCGCACGGATGTACCTGCCTTTAGTTTCCAAGGCCATCCGGAGGCCAGTCCTGGTCCGCATGATGTGCAGTACCTGTTTGATCAGTTCATCCGTATGATGGAAGAAAGTAAACGATAGAGACTTATGCCTAAACGTACCGATATTGAAAGTATTTTGATAATAGGCGCTGGCCCCATCGTCATTGGCCAGGCCTGTGAATTTGATTATTCCGGCGCTCAAGCCTGTAAGGCCCTGCGGGAAGAGGGCTATCGAGTCATTCTGGTCAATTCCAATCCGGCCACTATCATGACAGATCCGGAAATGGCGGACGCAATCTATATCGAACCCATTCACTGGAAGACAGTCGCCACCATTATCGAAAAAGAAAAACCCGATGCCATACTCCCAACCATGGGAGGGCAGACCGCCCTGAATTGCGCACTGGATCTGGCTAAGGAAGGGGTGCTGGACAAGCATGGTGTTGAGATGATTGGCGCCACGCGCGACGCCATCGATAAGGCAGAAGACCGTGAACGCTTCCGTGAGGCCATGAAGAAGATTGGTCTTTCAACGCCTCGCTCGGCTGTTGCTCATAGCCTGGAAGAGGCTGAACAAGTACAGCCCCAGATTGGCTTTCCCGCCATTATTCGTCCCTCCTTTACCATGGGTGGTTCCGGGGGCGGTATCGCCTACAACAAAGAAGAGTATGTGGAGATATGTGCTCGTGGCCTGGATTTTTCTCCCACCAGCGAGTTATTGATCGAAGAATCGGTCCTGGGTTGGAAAGAATATGAAATGGAAGTGGTGCGTGATCGCAAAGACAATTGCATCATCATCTGTTCCATCGAGAATCTGGATCCAATGGGTGTGCATACCGGTGATTCCATTACCGTTGCCCCCGCGCAAACCCTGACCGACAAAGAATATCAAATCATGCGTAATGCCTCGGTTGCGGTACTGCGCGAGATTGGTGTGGATACGGGCGGTTCCAATGTGCAGTTTGCCATTGATCCTAAAGACGGGCGCATGATCGTAATTGAAATGAATCCCCGTGTGTCTCGATCTTCCGCACTGGCCTCCAAAGCAACGGGCTTTCCCATCGCCAAGGTGGCGGCAAAACTGGCTGTGGGCTACACACTGAATGAATTGCAGAATGAAATCACCGGCGGGTCCACGCCGGCATCGTTTGAACCTTCCATTGATTATGTGGTGACTAAGGTTCCCCGCTTCACGTTCGAGAAATTCCCCAAAGCAGATCCTGTTCTCACCACGCAAATGAAATCTGTGGGTGAGGTCATGGCCATTGGTCGCACATTTCAGGAATCGATGCAAAAGGCCCTGAGAGGTTTGGAAATCGGGGTATGCGGTCTGGACGAACAGATCACTCAAAAAGATGCGAACACGCTGAATCAGATCCGTCAGGAATTATCGGTGCCAGGCGCTATGCGCCTGTGGTATGTCGCCGATGCGTTTCGTGCCGGTATGGAAGTGGAAGCGGTGCATAACTACAGCAAGATTGATCCCTGGTTCCTGGTGCAGATCAAAGAACTGGTGGATATTGAGAACTGGCTGAAGGATAAGAAATTGCCAAGCCTGGATCGAGATACCATGTATCAGATCAAACAAAAGGGCTTTTCTGATATACGTTTGGCCAAGTTGCTCAAAACCACAGAATCCGAAGTTCGTGGTCACAGGCATGCGCTAGGCGTCAGGCCTGTGTACAAGCGCGTGGATTCCTGTGCCGCTGAATTTGCCACTGTCACGGCCTATATGTATTCTACGTATGAAGAAGAATGCGAATCAGAACCGACGAATCGTGACAAAGTCATGGTGCTCGGTGGAGGGCCCAATCGCATTGGTCAAGGTATCGAGTTTGACTACTGTTGTGTTCATGCTGCCCTTGCTCTGCGTGAAGACGGTTATGAGACCATTATGGTCAACTGTAATCCGGAAACAGTCTCCACCGATTACGACACCTCGGATCGACTCTATTTCGAACCGCTCACACTGGAAGATGTGTTAGAGATTATCGACCGCGAGCAACCCCGCGGTGTGATTGTGCAATACGGCGGGCAGACACCATTGAAGCTGGCCAGAGATTTGGCCGCAGCCAATGCGCCGATTATCGGAACCTCGCCAGATGCCATCGATATGGCCGAAGATCGCGAACGTTTCCAGAAAATGATCAATAAATTGGGTCTATTACAGCCGCCCAATGCGACTGCGCGGAGCGCGCAGGAAGCCGACAGACTAGCCGACGAGATCGGCTTTCCCTTGGTGGTCAGGCCCTCTTATGTATTGGGTGGACGAGCGATGGAAATAGTCTATGACAAGACCGAGCTGCACCACTACATGACTAACGCCGTGAGCGTTTCCAACGACTCCCCCGTGCTTTTGGATCGTTTCCTGGATGATGCAGTGGAAGTGGATGTGGACGCCATCAGTGACGGTGAAGTGGTCATGATCGGTGGGATCATGGAACACATTGAACAAGCTGGCGTACACTCAGGCGACTCGGCCTGTTCCTTACCCGCCTATACACTGAGTGAAGAAATCAAAGCAGAAATTTCTGAGCAGGTGCAGCGCATGGGTCGTGAATTGGGCGTGTTGGGTCTGATGAACACCCAGTTTGCAGTAAAAGGGAAAGATGTTTATGTCATCGAAGTCAATCCACGTGCGTCCCGTACTGTGCCCTTTGTTTCCAAGGCCATAGGTGTTCCCCTGGCCAAGGTGGCCGCGCGATGCATGGCCGGGCAGAGTCTCCGTCAACAGGGAATAGAAACGCGCCTGCGTGAACCCGAATACATCTCTGTGAAAGAGGCCGTTTTCCCTTTCATCAAGTTCCCGGGCGTTGATCCGCAGTTAGGGCCGGAAATGAAGTCAACGGGAGAAGTGATGGGCGTGGGTCGGACCTTTGGTGAGGCCTTCGCCAAGGCCCAGCTGGGGGCGGGTGTTGTGCTTCCCACTGGCGGAACGGCAGTCATCAGTGTTAAAGATTCAGACAAGGCCAAAGCCATACAATTTGCGCGTGATATAAAATCACTGGGATTTCGTCTCATTGCTACTGATGGCACCGCCAAGGCACTACAGGAAGCGGGCATTGAATGCACTCGGGTGAACAAAGTGGTTCAGGGAAGGCCGCATATTGTTGATCTCATCAAAAATGGTGAGATACAATTGATTGTCAATACCGCGCAGAGTAAACAAGCTGTTGAAGACTCCTTCGCATTACGTCGCGCTGCGCTACGATACAAAATCACCTATACGACGACTATTGCTGGGGCCCTCGCCACATCACAGGCCATCATGCATATGAATGACAATCAGGTCTACCGTCTGCAGGACTTACACGAGGAACTAGTCCAATGAACAAAGTACCACTCACTGTAAGAGGTGCCGAAAAGCTTAGGGCAGAGCTTAAAAAATTGAAATCTGTCGATAGGCCGCGTGTCGTTGCTGCCATTGCCGAGGCGCGTGCGCATGGTGATCTGAAAGAGAACGCCGAGTACCATGCGGCAAAAGAGCAACAGGGCTTTATTGAAGGACGAATTCGGGATATCGAAGGTAAGCTTTCGAATGCCCAGATCATCGATGTGAAAGCTCTGGATTTGCACGGAAAAGTCGTTTTCGGTGCAACCGTGGATCTGCTTGATCCATCCTCCGATGAAGAAGTGACGTATAAAATTGTGGGTGAAGATGAAGCCGATATCAAAGAGGGTTTGCTCTCCGTGAGTGCCCCCATCGCCCGCGCCCTGATTGGAAAAGAAGAGGGTGACGTAGTCAACGTGGAAGTCCCTGGCGGCGTGAGAGAATACGAAATCCTGGAAGTGAAATATATCTAGGTTCGTGAGTCATTTCGGCGCAATGCGCTACGCTTATTGCACCCTACAATCTGCTGTGACTCGAACCCGTTGGGTGCAATAAGCAACGCGCATTGCACCAGTGCATTAAAAAATCGCCATAAAAATTATTGAGGGGAATTCATTTTGAAAAATCTTGTACTTGTTTTGCTTTTAGGCTTTGCTTCTTTTCAGGTGGTCTATGCCGAAGAAGACAAGCACATGACGTCTCCCCATAGCATGGGCACACCACATAGTTCGGGCATGTCTATGCCGGATGACATGTTCAAGCCACCCGCCAATTCACCTGTCTTTGAAGGAACGGCGATGGAAGTGATAAGCATGCAGGCATCTGGTTATACCTATGTGCACGTCCAACTTAAAGACAAGACCGAATGGGTCGCGGGCACCAATGATCAGATCAAAAAGGGCGACAAGGTCAGTTATGACGAGAACGCGGTCATGACCGACTTCCAAAGCCGCAGCCTGAATCGCAAGTTTGATCGACTGGTGTTTGCGTCGCGAGTAACGGTTGTAAAATAAGGCCACTTGGATTGGTTTATACCTTGGGCTTCGGACCTACGGTCCTCAGTGCCAACCTACAAAGAGATCGGATTACCATGTAGGTTGAGCTGAGCATAGCGAAGCCCAACAGTGATGGCCGCTTGTGCCTCGAAGCAAGTAAAGCCCAATAAAAAAGGGCGCCGTAGCGCCCCCAGGGTAGACCGGATGAGGTCTCGTAGAGACGAAATCCGGGATTTACATTAACGTATTAAAATATTATCCCCTTTACCCAGCTTTGGATTGGCATCCATCTTATTCATCAACACCGTGATTGCGCCACCCATTGCAGCCCGCATGGCATGATCCACAATCGCATTGTTTGTCGCTTTTCCCTTGGGTGAAACGATATCAAAGGTACTCGCTTCTGATACGGCTACATTGTAAGTCGCAATATCAGACAAGGTGTTTTTAGGATTTCCATTGATATATACCTTGTCCCAAATCCCTGCGATGGGATGAAAGGCAACAGTCTCATTGATATTGGCGTTTACAAAATAGATACGTACGCGTTCACCGGGTTTGGCTTCCAACACCTTTTTCGAATTGGGATCGTGAACTGGATCGTAGTGAAACATCTTTCCATTAATCAATGATCCGGCCCAGCCTTCATTTTTAATCATCCCTTGAGCATCGTCCGCATCAGGAAAGTATTGTCCTTGCACCAGCACGTATTCACGATCCGGTTTTGGAAATTTCTTACTGTATCCTTCTTTGGGATCAACGATGATCACGCCATACATCCCGCGTGCAATGTGTTGCGCCATAACGCTGGCACCACAGTGATACATATAGATCCCAGGTCGCTTGGCTTTGAACTTGAAGTGCTTGGTTTCCCCTGGTGGAACGGGGGCGAATTCATTTAGCACATCCACTTCTGCAGCATGAAAGTCCATGGAGTGGGGGTGCGTATTGGATTCGGGATTGACCAATTTAAAATCCACCACGTCTCCCTCGCGCACACGCACGACCTTACCAGGAATGGCTCCATCAAAAGTCCAGGCAGGATATTTTGTGCCCTTATTATCGATTTCCACTTCCGTCTCCATGGCCTTCATTTCCACTTTAACAGTTTTGGCAAATGCCTGGGGAGTGAGCAACAGCAGAGCCATGGTGAATGTCGTTAGCCCAACGACCCCAATAATTTCAGATAGTAATTTTCTTTTCATAGTGAAAGCCCTCTTTTAGATTCTCAAACCCAAGGTGGTATGAGAGAGATTCCTTAGTAAAAGTGGTATTTGAAATGCATCTATTAACCTTAAAAAAAATGACGTGATTTACACATCATCTAATTCCAGAACGTTTCGATGGGTCTAACTATAGTTTTGCTTAATCAATTCGTCAAACGAATAATAATGGACTATAATATCGAAAAAAACGATATTAATACCCCTTATGGACATTGATCAAGCCAAAACCTTTTTAGCTATCCTCGCTTACGGCAGCTTTCTAGACGCGGCCCAACATCTACACATCACCCAGTCCACAGTCAGTGCCCGCATTAAAAATCTGGAAGAGGAACTGGGTGCCGGTCTATTTGTGAGAAATCGGAGTGGTGCAAGCCTCACGCCAGCGGGCCGTCGATTTCTGCCCCATGCCAAGCGCTTGGTAATGACAGCTGATCAAGCGAAGGATGAGGTCGGTCTGCCTGAGTGCTTTAGCGCAAGCATCCGTATTGGGGCCCGTATGGCCCTCTGGGAGGGAGTGCTTTCGGAGTGGGTGGGATGGATCAGGCGATGGGCCAGCGATGTGGTGATACGCTCAGAGATTGGTTTTGAGGAAGACCTCATGCATCGGGTCATAGAGGGCACACTCGATGTTGGTTTTATGTATACACCCAGACACAGCCCTGGACTCATCGTCGAGCACATATTGGATGAAAAACTGGTGCTGGTCAGCACACGGCCCGATGATCGCTCTCCAAAGGAAGACTATGTCTACATCCATTGGGGAGCAGAGTTTTATACCCATCACGCCAAGAATTATCCAAGTTTGGAACGACCTGCGCAAACAGCGAATATAGGTTGGCTTGGGGTGCAAATCATTCTAAAAAACGGTGGCAGTTGTTATCTGCCGTCGCGTATTACCAAGCCCTATATCAAGGACAATAAATTATTCCTCGTAAAGGATGCCCCCACGTTTTCACAAGCGGCCTATGCCGTGTATTCCCGTGAAAGTGAAAACCTGGTTTTAGAGCAAACGCTGACGGCCTTGAGAAAGCAGATCGCTGAGGCGTAAATTAGCGCATTTCAATTTGTTGGGCTTCGGTCCTTCGGTCCTCAGCGCCAAGCTACAAAATGTTTCCCAATGGCGAGCGTAGGTCGGGCTGAGGCGAAGCCGCTTGCACCCGAAGCGCATAAATACCCCGAAGGGGTAAAGCCCAACACCGCTTATTCAATGCTTGCCCACCGTATTGACACCTCGGATCTCCTAGCGCTATAGTGGACTCGCGTTCCTCGTACGCACCTCATCCGCAGAAAGGGCAGAGCCCGACGAGATTAACTGGAGGTTGGCGCTGAGGACCGAAGGTCTGAAGCCCAACAATCTATCTAAAACTCAATACGATTTTTTCCCGTCAGGCGGATGCGGATTTAAGGAGAATCGTATGTCCAAAGATAATTCCCGCTCGTCTGGCAAACCTGCTATTTACCAAATCCCGGATTCGGTCAAGGCACTACGTAATCAAAATGAGACCAAGGCCAAAAAGCTATTGGAAGACTACTTGGCCGGTGAGCCCAAAGCGATTGCCGAGTTTAAAAATCGTCATCCCTTGGCGAAAGACCCAAACTACAAACCCAGTTTGCTACATGCCCGTATGTTGGTTTCCAGTGAAGGAACCATTGTAAAGCGGCTTTCTTTAGAG
>JAOUPJ010000293.1 GCA_029879945.1 Gammaproteobacteria bacterium | reverse complement strand
TAATGCTTCCTATTGTTGTCAGCCAACTTGCGCAAATAGGGATAACCGTCACCGATACCATCATGGCCGGCAGGCACAGCGAAGTAAGTCTGGCGGGCGTGGCGGTGGGCTCCAGTCTATGGGTGCCTTGCTTTTTGTTTTTGATGGGTGTGCTCATGGCCACTACCCCCATCATTGCCCATGCCTGGGGCGCAGAAAATTCCAACGACATCAAACACAGCATGCAACAATCCGTTTGGCTGGCAATTGCAATAGGCCTGATCATGATGTTGATCACGCAGATTCTACGTTTTGGTTTTGATTGGATGAGCATGGAAAACGAGACACGCATCCAGGCCAAAGGGTATCTCTACGCCGTTTCTTTTGGTCTGCCGGCGCTGGCAATGTTCCAGGTTTTACGCGGACTGAATGAAGGTGCCCATCTAACACGCCCTTATATGTATGTGAGTCTGTTTGCACTCTTACTCAACATCCCACTCAACTACATTTTTATCTACGGAAAATTTGGTTTGCCCGAGATGGGCGGCGTAGGCTGCGGCTGGGCTACCACCGTGGTGTTGTACATTGAATGCCTGATCATGTTGGTAATGACCTTAAGCAATAAAACCTTTGCGCACATACCCTGGCAACGGGCGTGGAGCAAACCGCAGTGGGAGAAGATCAGTGAAATTCTGAAACTGGGAATTCCGATAGGTTTTTCACTGTTAATCGAAGCCTCCATGTTTTCCCTCATCGCCCTGTTTCTGGCCCAACTGGGAAGCACTGTGGTGGCCGGTCATCAGGTAGCCATGTCCTTTGCCTCATTTCTCTTTATGGTTCCGCTTAGTATGTCTCTGGCGCTCACCATACGCTGTGGTTTTATGCTGGGAAAAGGACACGCCCATCACGCACGCTATATCGGCTATCTCGGATTGGCGGTCACCCTCGGGACAGCAACGCTGGGCTCGAGTATCATTTTGTTATTCGCTGATCAAATTGCCGCCCTTTACACGACAGACGAGAGTGTACGTTTACTGGCTGTGGAACTGCTCTTCTTTGCCGCCATATTCCAATTTTCCGATGGACTGCAAGTGGCAACCGCCGGGATACTCCGCGGCTACAAAGACACACGTTTTGCCTTCTATGTCGTGCTTACGGCTTACTGGTTAATCGGGCTGCCCCTGGGTTATAGCCTAAGCCTGACCGATATCTGGGCACCCGCCATGGGGGCACAAGGTTTCTGGGTCGGTATGATCGCCGGCCTGAGTTTCGCGGCCGTACTCTTGATTGGGCGTTTTCTTTTTATTACCATGCGGCTAAAAATTTAGCGTGCCGAGCGTAGACCCAGCAGGGCTCCTGGCACAGTTGCTGAATAATTTGAACATTTTTTATTCATGAAAACAGTGTGCGGGAACTTTTCCAGCCGACCGTGTGTCATTCATGAAATGAAAAACTGATGACTTGATCAGTCACCGACAAGGAGATCTTGCGGGCCGCAAGCTTGAACCATTTCTTAAGTAAACCAAAAACCAACAATAGGATTATTTTTGCAAATGATCGAAATTAAACACCTCTCTATGAAATTCGGCAGCTTTACCGCCGTGGACGACGTTTCTTTCCAGGTCCAGAAAGGTGAAGTGCTGGGCTTCCTCGGCCCCAACGGGGCCGGTAAATCAACCACCATGAAAATGATTACGGGCTTCCTCACCCCAGTGAGCGGCACGGCCATCGTGTGTGATTTTGATATAGCCGAAAATCCTATCGAGGCAAAAAAAAATATCGGATATCTTCCAGAAGGGGCCCCTGTCTATGCGGATATGACTGTACAGGGATTTCTCGAATTCATCGCCGATGTGCGCGGCTATAGCAAAGAAGAAAAACAGGTCGCCGTGGAAACTGCCATGGAAAAGACCCACCTTCAGGAAGTTAAAAATAAAAGTATCGATACCTTGTCCAAGGGTTTCAAACGCCGTGTAGGCATTGCGCAGGCCATTCTGCATGACCCGCCGGTCCTGATCATGGACGAGCCCACAGACGGGCTGGACCCCAACCAAAAGTTTGAAGTGAGAGAGTTGATTAAGAAAATGGCCAAGGACAAGGCCATCATAATCTCCACGCATATTCTTGAAGAAGTGGAGGCCATTTGCACACGCGCCATCATAATCGCGCAAGGAAAAAAATTGTTTGACGGCTCCCCCGCCGAACTACAAGGAAAGGCCGAGGATCATAACGCCGTACAAGTCTCCTTTAGCCCCTCAAACAGACCTGCAAATTTTGAATCAACCATCAAGGCCATTGAGGGCATCTCTGAGATAAAGCAACGCGAAGAAAATGGAACCATACACTATACGCTGCTCAGCAAAGAGGGGCGGTCTATCGCGCAACGTATCAATCAAGTCATTCAAGAACAAAACTGGAAAGTGGACGAACTCTTTAGCAGCAAAGGACAACTAGACACCGTATTCAGGCAACTCACGCAAAGCGGTGAACAGAAGGGAGTACGTACATGAACGAAATTATCGCCATTGGAAAACGAGAGCTTCAAAACTATTTCACGACCCCTGTCGCCTACGTGTTTATCGTCATCTTTTTAGTCCTTACGGGTGTGTTTGCATTTCATATTGGGGGTTTTTATGAACGGGGCCAGGCGGATTTATTACCCTTCTTTCAGTTTCATCCCTGGTTATATCTGTTTCTGATTCCCGCCATCTCCATGCGCCTATGGGCAGAAGAACGTAAAAGTGGCAGTATTGAATTGTTAATGACACTTCCAGTGTCTACAACACAGGCCGTACTGGCCAAGTTTCTGGCCGCCTGGTTGTTTACCGGTATCGCCCTGTTTTTCACCTTTCCCATCTGGATCACAGTCAATTACCTGGGCAATCCCGACAATATGGTGATATTCGCGGCGTATTTGGGAAGCTTTCTTCTGGCCGGTGCCTATCTGGCGGTGGGCGCGTGCATCTCAGGGGTCTCGCGCAATCAGGTGATCGCTTTTATCCTCGCGGTTGTGGTGTGTTTCGGCTTTATCCTCGCAGGATTCCCTGCGGTGCTGGATTTCTTTCAGGGTTGGGCTCCGCAAGCATTAATCAACACCATCAGCTCCTTGAGCTTTCTCACGCATTTCAATTCCATTATGAAAGGGGTCATCGATTTTCGCGATCTCATCTTTTTCGCTTCCTTCATGGGGTGTTGGCTGTTCGCCAACGTGGTCATCGTTGAAATGAAAAAGGCGGACTAATGATGGATAAGATTAAAAAGCAAAAACTGTTTTCCACTACTGGCCTAATCGCGGCGCTGGTTCTGTTGATACTGATCAATCTGGTCTCGTCCTTGATTTTCTCGTCGGCCAGACTTGATCTTACCGAAAACAATCTTTACACCCTCTCGGATGGAACGGAAAATATTCTTGAATCACTAGAAGAACCCGTCACCATCAAGTTTTATTTTTCAGAACAAGTCTTTGCCTCGGTTCCCGCAATCATGACCTATGGTCAACGCGTGAAGGATATGCTGAAAGAGTATGCAAGCATCGCAGGCAGTAAACTGAACCTGCAGATCATCGACCCGGAGCCTTTTTCTGAAGAAGAAGACCAAGCCGTACAAAGCAATCTGCAAGGCCTGCCTCTGGACAATGCAGGAACCACTGGCTACTTCGGATTGGTCGCCAGCAATACCGTAGACGACCATGAAACTATCCCTTTTCTACAGCCGGAAAAAGAGGTCACGCTGGAATATGATCTCACTAAATTGATCTATAAACTTTCCAACCCAAAGAAAAAGGTGGTCGGCTTGATGTCGGGCCTGGATATGACGAGCATGGGGCAAGCACAAGGTCGGTTTGCCATGCCCGAAGACTGGGTCATCCTCAATCAGCTCAAACAGTTTTATCAGATCAACAAACTGGGAACCGACATCGGTGAAATTCCCAAAGACATCGATATTTTGCTTGTTGTGCATCCCAAAGATTTCAGTGACAAAGCCCTCTATGCCATCGATCAGTTCCTCATGGCCGGAGGTCGCGCGATTATGTTTGTCGATCCGTTTTCTGAGGCACAGCCCAGTATGGCAGACCCAAGTAATCCCATGGCTGCCATGAATGAAAAGCGTGGCTCCAATCTGAAAAAATTCTTCGATCTGTGGGGCCTGGAGATGGCGGAAGACAAGATCGCTGCAGACCGCCTCACCGCAGCGCGTGTACAAGCCCGAGTAGGAGCGCGTATCGCACCGGTAGACTATGTCGCCTGGCTACAACTACGAGAAGGCAATTTCAATCAAAAAGACTTTGTCACGGCGGAATTGAAACAGGTGGCAGTCGCCACTGCTGGTTCTTTTAAGATCACGCAAAAAGACAATATTGTGGTGACTCCGCTAATCGAAACCACCGACAAAGGTTCCGAGATCCCCA